>DATMOO010000114.1:0-17292 GCA_035568275.1 Candidatus Sulfotelmatobacter sp. | reverse complement strand
GTATACCCGATGCACGACTAGGAGATCGCATTTGATCGAGGGAAAAGAGTCGGGTTCTTTACTTATTCGTCAGCGCACGTCTGGCCGTTCTCCGCGCAGCACGTTTCTTTCCTTGCGCTTCGTCCCTCGACTGGATGGCATGCGCGTTGACGATAGCCCGAAGTAGTCCCGGAAAGCGTTGCTCGAGTTCCGTGCAGCGCGAGGTGTTGTGGACTTCCACGCCGCGACGCTCACCCCGGATCAGCCCCGCCTCTCTCAGTTCCCGAAAGTGCTGAGAGAGTGTGGACTTTGGGATGGTCTTGTCGCTGACTGTCAGAAACGTCGAGCAATTCTGCGAGCACTCCTGCGACACGATGTCCGCATAAATTGCAACCCGCACCGGGTCGGACAATGCGTGAAGAATTCCTTCTACCGTAATCTCCTCGATCGATGGGTGGAACAGAGGCCGCATGCCAATTAAGAGTAGTCATTCAACGGAAAGGGTTCAATAGTTCTATTATCCAGAACTACTGAATCTTTTCAGGATCCAATTCCATCTACTCACTGGAAGCGAGTGCGGGGCGGCCCAGCGCGATAGCCCGGGATTCTCTGAGTTCAATGGTGCCGAAAGAGACTCTCGCATTAATCCATCGCACGAATGAAGGGAGAACAGTCATGGGAAAGCTCGAAGGAAAAGTAGCTGTCATCACAGCGGCCACATCCGGCATGGCGCTCGCCACCGCCAAGCTCTTCGTCAAAGAGGGCGCGTACGTCTTCATCACGGGGCGCCGCAAGGATAAGCTCGATGAGGCCGTCAAGCTCATCGGCAAAAACGTCACCGGTGTGCAGGGCGACGCAAGTAACCTAGCCGACCTCGACCGCCTCTACGATACGGTGAAGCGCGAGAAGGGCAAGATCGACATCCTTTTCGCCAGCGCAGGACGGGGCGAGTTGGCCAAGCTCGAAGAAGTAACCGAAGAGCACTTTGACAAAACCTTCGACCTCAACGTGCGCGGCACGCTCTTCACCGTGCAGAAGGCGCTACCTCTTTTCAACGACAACGGCTCGATCTTCCTGAACGCATCCATCGCCAGCATCAAGGGATTCCCTGGCTTCGGCGTCTACAGCGCCAGCAAGGCTGCGGTGCGCTCCTTCGCTCGTACCTGGCTGGTCGAGCTCAAGGAACGCAGAATTCGAGTCAACATCATCAGCCCCGGCACGATCGACACGCCTGTCCTGGATCCGCTCGGGCCAGACGCCAAGGAGTTCTTCAAATCTCAGATTCCTCGTGGCGAAATGGGACGCCCCGAAGAGATCGCGACCGTCGCGCTCTTCCTCGCCTCAAGCGATTCAAGTTTCGTCAACGGCATCGAACTCTTCGTCGACGGCGGCACGGCCCAGATCTAAGTCATCGTCACGGTGTGCAGATGCCATCGGCCGGTGGGACCGCACGTCGGCTTTTAGAACGCGGAATTAATGCCTCCGGATTCGTCGCGATAAAGGCGCCTGTTGTCAGTTGTGCGATTGATGATGAAAAGCCGACATTCCGGTACTAATCTGTCGTCGGCGAGTGATTTGGCGATTTGGCACTCGTCGAGATTGAACAATTGCTTGACTCGCTTGACTCAAGAAAAGCCCGTTAGTCGTTATCCATCCGCTGACGAGAACGGATAAGGCCGGACTGCTGGGTTCGCAACAGCAGTCCGGCGGGTATCTAAGGGCGCCACTGCGCGTCAGCCACGTTTTCCATCCAAGCGAAGGCCTTATTCCGTCGACGAGACCGGCGGAGTTCCACTATCGATGAAGGTGTAGAACACAGCAACACGGCCGTCGCGTTCCTCCAGAACGTCCGTACCGGTATAGCGGAACGGTTGGCCAGGAAGCCCGCTCCCCCAACGGCACATCCCGACATTGTGCATCGTGCGAATATCGCCAACCACCTTGTAGCGGTACTCCGGGATGCGCTTACGAATTTCCGACGCTGCCTCATTGATCGCCGCAATGCCGACCAGGCGACCACCCGGGTGTATCCATACACAATCTTCCGTATAAGCATTGCGCATCATGGCTTCGCGCTTCACTGGATCAAGCTCGATAAAGATCCCATCGAAGTTGTGGTGCATCAGTTCTGCAACTGTCATCTTCTCTCCCTTGTTTTCTCTTTGCCAGTGTAACGATCTTTCCTTTGACCTTCCCGGCCATTCTTCCTTCTGGCATTTCTCTCAAAATACTTGGAAGGAACAGAGAATGGCTTGTACGAAACGGCTACGATAGTATGAAAACGCTATGGGCGAGAGCCGCAAAAGGAGGACGACAGATGCAGGTTTCTGATGGATCGGACACATTTGAGTTCCGTTCTCCGCACGGTATGAAGGCGGCGCACAGCAGACTTCGAACCTTCGCGGGCATAGCAGTTCGTCACCTGCAGCATTTCAACCACCCAGGCCGTGCCTGGCACGATCTGTCGGGTCCGCAAGACACTCTCACAGTTGTGCTCGCGGAGATAGGCGGCAGATGTGAGGCCCGCACAAATCTGCATCGTCCCGCTGCCCTGGAAGGTCAACGGCCTAATCACATCAGTTTTGTCCCGTCAGAGATGAGGATCTGGGGCTACACGGACAACATGGAGTCTGTACGCGAACTTCGCCTGAGCTTCGACAGGAAATCTCTGGGGGATTGGTTCGGCCCCGATCTGGACCCGGGCAAAGCAAGAAATCCTGAGCTGATGTTTCATGACAAGAGAGCGGTCGAGTGCGCGCGACTCCTTGCTGCCGAATGTGACGCATCCGACCCGAGTACAGGATTGTATGGAGAAGGACTCACGATCGCCCTCCTGAGCGCCTGCTTCCAGGGGCGACCTCAAAAAGAGAACTCAGGACTATCGGTCTCACAACTCCGTCTCGTTCTCGACTTCATCCACGAGCATCTCGATTTATCCGTTTCTGTTCTCCAGCTTGCCCGTCTGGTCGACCTGTCATCCTCGCAATTTGCGAGGATGTTCAAAGCGTCTACAGGAGTATCCCCGCATCGCTATCAACTGAACACCCGGATCGGCAAAGCGCAGGAGCTACTGCTGATGAAAGGAGAGAGCCTTTCCATGGTGGCTGTGGCAACAGGTTTTGCAGATCAGAGCCACTTCACGCGGACGTTCAAGAGGGTCACTGGAGCTACACCACACGAGTGGCATCAGAATCGCACTCCCTAGAGGATGCGATATGAAACTTATGAGACGCCCAGCCACCCGTTTCCAAACATTCTGAAGCGATTGTGCACCGGCCTTACGACACAGCCCGATCATCTTCTGTGCGCGCACACAGGGTCACTGCAATCAGCGTGGCATGGGTGAGGACATCATGGGGTATGACCGTTGCGAGTGAACGAGCATTCCTAATTTCTTCCATGGTGGGCGGCGTAAGCTCAGCGATGTAGTCGTTCCCCATGTCCTCATTTGAACGGACCAAGTTCAGGAACTCGGTTTTCTCCTCAGGAGACGAAAAGGAAAATAGAAGCTCGTACGCGCTGGCGTCAGGAACGCCGAGGAGTGCCAGCGAGCGTGTGTTCGTGAGATTTGCATAACCAACGAAGTACCCGATTATGTCGGCAGCAAAGAGCCGAGCCTCTGGATTATCGGTGGGCAAGAATTCGACGATGCAGAGCCAGTCCTTCTCATCTTGCCAGTAGGGCTCGAAATCGTCTTTGCGCTTCGTTCCCAACATCCCAGATCACCTTGTTCGAGAGTATTGGGTCAAAACTCGCGGTACAAGAACGGTACAACCAAAGCCCGTTCTTTCGTGTTCTCAGTGGTTCCTTACACGGCATTGCAGAGCGACCGCTGCCTTGTAATTACAACGTGATACAGCCAATCAGCGCCCTTTCACGGCGATGGCTTTGGCGAAAAGGATCAGTTCCTGTGGCGGACTATTAGTGTGAGCTGTAGTTCTTGTGTCGGGAGAGCGGGACGGAGTCAGAGAGCGTGGATGAGTTGGTCGACGAAGGGAACCCGTTTGGGGCCGACGTCGTGCCAGGCGTGGAGCACGCCGACAAGCAGGAGAAGAAGAGGAGTGGATACGGCTTGAGATACTGCACGACGATGGCTCCCGGACGAATGTCTGGCCGAACAGAAGTGAGTGTGGCTTCTCACGGGCGCGATGGAATTGGTACTCTTCGAGCCTAGCAGACCGCACAAACCGCGCTACGAATCCCCCTCGATAAAGTGCGGCTTCCGCTGCGAGAGTTCGGCTTGGTCGGAGCCTGTACCAACTCGAATTGCCTCTGCTACAATTCATTCACGGGGCAGGGACAGCTGCTCTGGGTTGGTGTTTGCCTGCAGCACAGTATTGGGCGCGGTTTTGCTTGGTGTCCATGGTGTCCATTAACCTCGGAATTCGGTTCTATGGGGTTGAAACAGGCGACGCAGGCGAATCGATTGAACCTGAGGAAAGCCAGTAAAGACGCGGGTTTCCGATAAAGGTAAGAAAACAAAGATGGGGACGTAGTTCAGTTGGTTAGAACGCTGCCCTGTCACCGACTGTCAACACAGAATCGATCAGGCGTTCCCGGTTTCCGCAGATAGCCCAACTTTTGCCGCCGCGCATCATGGTCTAATGACCGAAAGTTTGCGGGGCAGTGCTCCTTCATTAATGTTGAAGATTGTATCGAGGCTGATCTGGCTGACCCCATTTGTTCACGGTTTTCCCAAGGCTTCGGTCAGCAGCCGGGTAGTAGAGATTTGAAATCCCGGCGGCGACTGCATTTCCCACGGCGCGAACGTAATGGAAATCCAGGTCACCGCATCGACCGAGCGTGATGGCCCGAGACGCGAGACTTAGAGCTTCTCGTCGCGTGATTCGCCCATTCCCATTCAGCAAGCCAGTTCCTGCAGCATCTCCCTTCACATTGGAAATCCGCCATTCTTCCCCCACATTGGGGACAGACTGAGTTAATGATCGACGAGATGATGCTCGTATTCGATTCGCCCGGCAGAGTGTCAAAGGTTTTCATAACCGCTCTCCTATCCAGAGATCAGACAAATGCGCGAGAGGCAGACACGGGCCACAAACAACGGAAAATGTGCCGCGCGGGTTTTCGACGCTTTGTGACATGCGCTCCGAACTGGTTGGCTGCGGAGTCCGTCTCGGCCAAAATGCCTGCCGCCTCGCTGCGAGATGAGAGTGCACGTGCAATGCCACTGCCGAACTACAGATAAGAGCCGATCACCGAAGCTATTCCTGAGTGCGCTGCTAGTCGAATGACATAACGATTGCCCTGCGTTAGGCATGTATGCCCGGATGTGGTCGCCACTTATTCGCTGAGTCACGGTCCGTGTGAAAAACGGGGGCGACGCAAAAGCATGAAACTCCAAGCTAGCGTGACGCTTGGCTCACTCTTCCGGCTTTTGGCATGACGATTGCCATCGAACTTGACGACTACACGCTCCACACTTGGCGACCAGTTCGTTTCTGTCGATTGATTGCGGAGCAAACGAGCATATGGGAGGAGTGAATCATGCGGAGGCTGACAGTCTGTGATCGCTCTGTATCTGCTCCCTGTTCCCGCGACAAAGGAGTCGCGCACATACCATGACATTCTTAGAACACTTCATAGAACCCGTTGAGAGTATCGCCTTGGAATCAGAGACGCCTTCACATGCACAGATTGAGTCCGTTCTGCCGCATTGCTTACCGTCTCTTCGTCGATACGCCTATAGACTTTTGGGCAACCAAGTAGATGCCGAGGATGCGGTGCAGGACGCGCTATTGGCAGCTTACAAGCACCTGAACCAATTCAGAGGCGACGCGCAACTTTCGACGTGGCTGATCACTATCGTTATCAATTGCGCAAGAATGCATTTGCGCAAGCGGTCGCGCTATATCCACGTATCCCTGGATTCGCGAATTGAAGAGGAGCGAGAGTATTCGCTGTCCGATATTTTGGTGGACCGTCGGCCCAATCCCGAGGATGAATGCCGTTGGTCTACGCTGAATGCGAGATTGATGAAATCAGCTGCGCAACTATCGCCGATTCTTCGGAAGACGTTTTACCTCCGATTTGTGGATCATCTTTCAATCAGCGAAACAGCTCGAGTTCTGGGAGTTCCCACGGGAACTGTGAAGGCGCAGACAGCCCGCGCCCGAGCGAAACTGCTGAAAGCGATGTGGGGACCGCTCCACCAAGGCCCGGCGAAACGAAAATCCTGCTCTCGCAGGCGTCCACACCAGAACGGTCCAGCCGTGCCCGCAATCAAACCCGCCGCCGTTTCTTGATTCCGTCACTCCGATGACTTCTGGCGGGACTATAACGCGCTGACACCACGAGGAAGGAAGTTTGTCAGTGCGCCAAGAAAAGAGCAAAACGGAACAGCAGCAGTATTCAAAAACCTCTATCGCAACAAGTGGGATCCTGTGCAACCGAATAACTAAGAACTGACAGCTAAATCGCGGCCGGTCACCGTTCCACCAAATCTCGGTAGGAGATCAACTCTACCCCCTGCCGCGCCAGAATCTCCCGAGCTCTGGGCGAGGTCAATACCTCCAATTCGACTTCCCGTGATTCTCGCAGTCGTGTCTTGGCCGATTGCAGAGCAGAGTCGTTGTAGCCAGGATGGCAGACGAACTCCCATGTCCCCTCGGGAACACTGGTTGCGATCGCCGCGAACAACGTCTCGTTCAAAGTCCCGGTGACTTCAATTCCTAAGGTCCCATCGGGCGTGACAAAGCCTCGGCGCTGCACGGACTTCCGGAATTTTCCGGCAAAGGTTCCCAAAACTCTCATTTCTGCCCAACGTGTCCAGAGATCCGGTCGCTTCAGAAGTTCACTCAATCGTAAAGGAAGGGGCGGGCCGAACGGATTCCGGACGGCTCGCACCCCGCACTCGGCAGCGGCCAGCAAGAGAGGGCGCAACACCTTCGGGAAAATATGGGTGTGCTTGTGCGTGTCGAGGTGTGACACGCACACTCCCGCGGCCTGAACTCTCCGGATTTGCGCCGTTGCCTCGGCGCCAATCTCAGTCGTGTCAAGCTGCCCCGTCAACGCCCGAGCGGCGAAAGTTTTCAGGTCGTCACGAAATCGCCCCGATTGCGTCAATGAAGGAACTCTCGCCGGCGGCAGAACCGGCTCGCCATCGATCAACACCACGTGGCAGCCAATGCTCAGCTTCGGAAACTGCTCCGCGAGTTCCTTGACTTCGCAAAATGCCGGGCCGTTGGCCATCAATGTGGCGGAGGTGACGATGCCATCCGCGTGCGCTTTTATGATGGCCCGATTTACGCCCGATGTGAATCCGAAGTCGTCCGCATTAACCACGAGGCGCCGCACTCCGGCAGTTTAGCAGGAGGGACTTCGTACTTGTTGCTGTGTCGTCGGTACGCAGCCCCTTTCTCGCGAGGCCGAATGGATCTGTTGGCATCAATACACCCTAGGCTTTTCGTGCCAGTGTGAGTCGATGATCCGGCCGACGTCATAAGGTCACCATCCGCAGAGCTGACCTCATCTGCCCACATACGGTCACTGTCTTTATCGACTGCCCGAGTTGGGGCACCGACGATTTCCAAACTGGCGGTTTTAACGCACTTAGAAGCGCTCACGTCCGGCACTCGAATTGCGATTCCGAGTATCGATCCGGGATTCGTTAGACGGCGTACGACCATAGACATTGTGCTTGAAGGGACTGATTCCGTGGTGAGCAACAACAGCGAAAGTATCGAGAAGTCGGGAATGAAGACCGTTGCCAACGAGAATGGCGCATTGACATCCTTGTACGGTCGGATTGATATCGATTCCTCTCCAGCAGTACGCGACCAGCTTATCGCCCTTTTGCAGGCTCCACATCCGAGTGTAGTGAGCATTGACTTGTCGGGCGTCACCCATATCGACAGTTCAGGCGTTGCCACTCTGATTGAAGCGTTAAAGATCGCACGAAACTGTGAGACTGAGCTTAGGCTGCAGGGATTGCATGGCCGTTTACATCACCTGTTTCAGGCGACGGGCATTCTATCCCTGTTCAATGACGGCATTCGCAGATGAACAACTCTGGGTACGAGGCGCTTTGATGGTCAATCTTCTCGAAATTACTGGCAGAGAGACTCTCAGTCAACTCGACTACGTTGGGAGCCTGAACATTCAGTGGTGGCAGACACTGCGGGGGATGCGTGCGGCTCTGCCCCTGGTTGGAAATCGACATCGGTGGCGAGCAGCTGTTCACCAAATGTTGGAGATCGGGGTTGACGCGCTGCCGATGGTTGCCCTGATGGCTATGTGCAGCGGATTCATCCTGGCCATGCAGGGAGCATCTGAGCTGCGGCGGTTCGGAGCTTTGCACTTCGTCATCGATCTGGTTGCAGTCGGCTTCACACGCGAACTTGGTCCGTTGCTGACGGCGATTGCCGTCAGCGGACGCTCGGGATCTGCATTTGCCGCCGAGATCGGCACCATGAAGGTCACGGAAGAGCTCGATGCGCTTAAGGTGATGGCTTTCGAACCTGTGGAGTTCGTGTTAGCGCCAAAGTATCTGGCGGCACTCGTGGCAGTTCCTTGTCTCAGTGTCGTCTCCGCCTTCTTCGGCATTCTGGCCGGAGGGCTATTTATGTTCTTCAGCACGCACCTGAGTCTCTTGCTGTATTTCCGATACGTGCTGGCATCGATCGTATTGCGTGATGTGCTCGCCGGGATGATCAAGAGCCTGGCATTCGCGACAATTATTGCCCACGTGGGATGCCTGGAAGGACTTCGTGTCCGCGGCGGGCCCGACGCAGTGGGCCGCTCGACAACTTCAGCGGTCGTGCGATCAACGTTCCTGGTCATCGTTGCCGATGCGATATTTACCGCCATCTTTTACTTCGTAGGGAAGGCTTAAGTGTCTCTGATTTCAGTGCGCGATCTAGTGGTGGACTACGATGGCCGGCGTGTGCTCGATGGTCTGAACCTTGACATCGAGGCGGGGGAGATCACGGTACTGCTGGGAGGTAGCGGTTCGGGAAAGAGCACGCTCTTGCGGCAAATTCTTGGTCTTGAGCATCCGAAATCGGGCAGCATCTCGATTAAAGGCACAGACATCACTACCTGTTCACATGCGGATTTGAAGACACTCCGACGGTCGGTTGGGGTGGCCTTTCAGAGCGCTGCTCTGTTCAATTCACTGTCGCTGGAAGACAATGTCGCGCTCACCTTGCGGGAGCACACCGCACTCGCTCCTTCAATCATCGACTTGATCGTCTGGTTGAAGTTGGCGGTGGTGGGCCTGGCGGATTTCGGCAAACTGCACCCGCAGGAGCTCTCAGGAGGCATGAAGAAGCGTGCGGCCGTTGCCCGGGCTCTCGCATTGGATCCCGAAATCCTAGTGCTGGACGAGCCTTCCGCCGGCCTCGACCCGATTGTGGCGGCGGAACTGGACGAACTCATCGTATTTCTGAAGGAGACTCTTCAGATTACGGCTCTGGTCGTCACCCATGAGATGCACAGTGCCTTCCGAATCGCTGACCGGATCGCGATGCTGTTCGACGGAAAGCTCCTTGCAGTCGGCACTAAAGACGAAATACGCGCAAACCAGAATCCACGCGTGAGGCAGTTCCTAAACCGTGTGCCGGCCAACCCGATGCATACGCCGGCATTGGCCTCCTATCTGGAGCGGTATGTGCAAAGTCAGGAGGCAAAACCATGACCACTGAAGCAAAGGTGGGTGCATTTGTTCTCGGCTGTTTCGCCGTGCTCGCGTTTACGGTCATCTACCTGTTGAATGCGCAGTACAGCGGCGGCACTGTGCACTATCGCACCTACCTGCGATACGCCGGAGGGCTTGAGCCGGGAGCCTCCGTCCTCTACGGAGGCATGAACGTCGGCAAAGTCACAGCCGTGCGGCCCTGGGCGGCGGATCCAACCCGAATCGAGATTCTGCTTGAAGTCAAAAAGGACACTCCGCTGAATGAGAAGTCAGTGGCCAAGCTAGGATTCGTCAGCGTCATGAACAGTGCGGCCTTGTCGATCACAACCGGCGCTATCGATGCCAAGCGCCTTCCTCCAGACTCAACCGTTGCCTCACAAGAAGCGGCCAGTTTGGATGAGATCGCCGGGAAACTGGCAACCGTTGCGGACAGCGCGAATACGCTCATCACGCAGGCACAGGGAGAGCTTAACGATGTCAGCGGCAACGTGAATCACCTTCTTGTCAACCTGGATACGATGACCGGACCACGAAACCAGAAAAAGGTCCAAGCCATTCTGAACAACATCGATCGATTGGTGGCGGACGAGCGCCCAAAGATTGATCGTCTTACAGACCAGCTAGCCAGAGTTAGCGAGCATGCCGACGACACGATTCAGAACGTGAATGGCACGGTGACGGATTTGCGCGCTCCCATACGGAAAGATCTTGTTGAATTACAGACAACGCTGGAAGAGGCCAAAGACTTGCTGCAGGCGATGCAAGTCATGGTACGAGCCAATGACTCCAAGATCGGCGACACGGTAGAAAATCTACGCGACGCGACCGACAACCTCAACCAGTTCACGAATTCAATAAAGCAGCGCCCCTGGAGCCTGATCCGCACCAAGCAACCCGGGGACCGACAGGTTCCGAAATAAGGCGGACAGAGGAGAATCGACAATGAAAAAGCTTACGATGGCGCTTGCGTTAATGGTGACGTTATTCGCTCTGGCCGGATGCGGCAGAGTAAGATATCCCGCATATTACACACTCAATTTGCCGGCTCCGCCCGATCCGCCCGCTGCGGAAAACGTACGAACCTCAATCGCGGTACGGGAATTCCAATCTCCCAATTATCTAAGGCAAGGACCGATTGTGTATCGAACAACGCCAGAGGAAATCGGATTCTATGAATATCACCGCTGGGCGGCGGACCCGCGCACGGTGGTTACCAACGCAGTCGTCGACCATCTGCGAGCCGGCGGTCAGTTCTCCATGGTCTCTATGTACGACGGCCGTCCGAACAACGACTACGTTTTCAGTGGCAGGTTGGAAAAGCTGGAAGAGGTGGACTCCCAAGAGGGGGTCAAGGTCGAGGTTGCAATCTCTGCACAAATCACCCGGGTCGCGACCGGTGCAACGGTCTGGAGCAATGCTGTTTCCGAAATTCGACCGGTGCCCCAACGAAATGTAGGCGGGGTCGTGTCTGAGATGAATCGGACTGTAGACTTAGCCCTCAACAAACTTCTTTCCACCGTTCCGGCGCCGCCGGCGAGTGAAAGATAGGAATATCAACTGGAATCAGACTACCGAGGGTATCTCTTGCGGAATGATTCGGATGCCCTTGCACCGGGAAATTGATTAGCAGATACTTTAACGCGCAAAAAATCGGGACGCGGGGCGGGGCAAAAACCGAGAATTGCGGAGAACTCACGTGCTATGAACATCACCGAAGATCGATATCGAAGCCTGCTAGGTGCGTCCAGTGCACTGGCCGGTCAGCCCACGGTAAAAGCTGTTCTGCGTAGCCTGCGAGGTGTTCTGTCCAGCACTTCCAGATTGCACGGGGCAGAACTCTACGTGCTGAGCGATGACGGCGAAAGTTTGTATAGCTTCGAATTTGATCGAGACGCCGACGCCCCCGCAGTTGCACTAGGCGCCAAATTGTTACGCGTCGGTCTGGTGGCGCAAGTGTTGGACGAACAGAAGCCGGTGTTTACCCCAGACCTGTCGCTGGAGATGTTGAAACATCCTGACCTGGCTCCCTTTGCAGCCGAAGTTGCCGGACGAACCGCCTATCTGTTTCCAGTATCGACCGCGCAAAAACGCTACGGAATTCTGTCGACGCCAAAGTTGCAGGGCCAGCAATTCGCCCCCGAAGATGTCGAGATGCTCAGTGCCCTGGCCTCCCACGTTGCGGTCGCGCTCGAGTGTGCACTGGCAAGAGATAACGCAGAGCTGTACCACCGAGAGGTCGTGAAGCAGCGAGATCGGCTGGGATTATTGCTAGAAATCAACAATCATATTGTCAGTAAGCTGGAAGCGGATGACTTGTTTCAGGCCGTGGCGGGCTCGATGCGCAAGCACTGGGGAAACGATCTCACCTCCTTGTGGCTTTTTAACAAGCAGTCGGGCAGTTTGGAACGCAGATTTCTAGATTTCCCGACTGGGAACGGTTTTCTCGAGAAGATTGTTGTCGTGGAGCCCACGAAGCTTTGGAGCGAATGGTCGCACCTCCGCACGCCACAGTATTACTCGACAACCGATGCGGCTATACCCGCGTCCCTGCGCGAAGCGTCCAGAGCTGAATCCCTTCTCTCGGCCGTCCTTGTGCCACTGATGGGAGCCGACGGTCCCTTGGGCCTGTTAACCATGTGCAGTCGCAAGGCGAATGGGTTCAACGAGGTGGACCGCGACCTGCTGTCGCAGATCGGCACACAGACATCACTGGTACTCGAGAATGCTCTGGCCTATGGACGGCTCCGCGCGTCGCGCGACGATCTGGAAGAGCAGAGGCTTTACCTTGAATCGGAAATCGAATCTGAGTACAACTTCGAAGACATAGTCGGCAAGAGCGCTGCTCTTCGCAAAGTGCTGGACCAGGTCGCGATCGTGGCGCCAACCAGTTCGACCGTGTTACTGCACGGCGAGACCGGTACTGGCAAGGAACTGGTGGCCCGAGCGCTTCATAATCTCAGTCCACGTCGGGAGCGCACTTTTGTTCGTCTGAACTGCGCGGCGATTCCTTCGGGTTTAGTGGAAAGTGAACTGTTCGGCCACGGAAAGGGCGCGTTCACCGAGCCCTGATGCAAAAGAAAGGCAGGTTTGAGCTGGCGGATCATGGCACTCTATTTCTCGATGAAATCGGTGATATCACCATGGATTTGCAGCCAAAACTCCTGCGCGCCCTGCAGGAACAGGAGTTTGAGCGCCTAGGTAGTACAAAAACCATCCACGTTGACGTTCGTTTGATTGCGGCCACGCATCGCGATTTGGAAGGCATGATCCGCAATAATCAGTTTCGCGAGGACCTTTTCTACAGGCTGCGCGTGTTTCCGATTGAAATCCCGCCGCTGCGCGAACGGCGTGAGGACATTCCATTGCTGGTCCACTTCTTTGTCGCGCGTTTCTCCCGCCGGATGCAAAAGCGCATTCGGTCCGTCCCAAGACCCTCGATGGAAGCTTTGGTGAATGCCGATTGGCGAGGAAATATCCGCGAGCTGGAAAACTTCATTGAGCGCTGCGTGATACTCACTCAAGGCGACGAATTAAATGTGCCAAGAACAGAGCTGAACAAATCCGCTGGCCGCACTGTCATTGCGGCAGCGTCGACCTTCGAGCAAGCAGAGCGACAGGCGATCCTCGATGCTTTGAAGGGCGCGTCCGGAAGAATAGCCGGCAATGGTGGAGCGGCTGAGCGCCTCGGGCTTAAGAGAACCACGCTGCAGAACAAAATGCGCAGGCTAAGCATCACTCGCGCTGATTATTCGGCCTGACAGCATACAGTCCGGATTCCTCCTTCTTTCAACTTTCCAAGGCGGCTGCTTCAGCCGCCTTTAGCCCGCCCCAAGACTGCCCTCATGCTGGCACTGCCCATCGTTAAAGTCGGCTATACGCTGGAAGGCCGTTTAATTTCAATAGGTTGCACCCGCAGTTCTTGGCAAAACAGATGCAAAGATGAACCGTAGCCCAAAAATTTAGGCTACTAACGAATCTGAGTGGAGTCATTATGCTACGTGTCGAAACACAAGAACTAGACGGCGCTTTGACGTGCCGGCTGGAAGGCCGATTCACCGGCAAGGGAGCTGAGGAAGTTCGCACGCTCGTCACGAGCTGCGATAGCAAATTGGAATTAGTTGTCGATCTTACGGACTTGATGTTTATCGACGCCATCGGGGAAGAGGTACTTCTGTTTGTGAAGAGGCTCGGAGCTCAGTTCGTTGCCGAGACTGCGTATTCCCGGGACGTTTGCGAACGGCTTCAGCTTCCGTTTATTGGCAAACACAAGTCGAACGTGCAAGTTCGAGGTAATTCGGAAGGGCAGGGGCAGCGCCCTAGCCGCCGATGAACTAGCACACCTAACAAGCCATTCAGCAGCGTGTAGGCCGGTGAGATGAGTGGGCAGTCGGTCGCGGGCATTCTATTTTCCTCATCTCCTAAACATTTCAAAAAGCTGTTGAAATTGCAGACCCAACCATGACGGGCTCAATTGGTTTCTAGATTCCTCCGATTTCTCCCATTCTCCTTCCTCCAGAACAACGCGTGATTATCCAAATCCACCTCTCATCCGCAGATACCTCGATTGCGAGTCTGAACTTATCTTTGAGTGCCATTCTCGGAGCGTGTTGAACGCTCGCCATTACGCCCAATGCCCGCATAAGGGCAGCGCCCATCGACCGGATATGGGCATTCTTCAGCATTTTGGGATGTCCGCACTTCTGATTCAAGAACTTGCAAGGAAATCCAGATTGGCACGGCACCTGCAATCTTGTTACACGCGAGCGACAACACGATTCGCTCAAGTTCAAAGTGCCGTCAGGCTTGAGTCAAAGTCCAGGTAGAAGAAATGATGAAATCTAAACAACTCACGCTGCTTCTTACAATTCTTGCCTTTGTGTCACCGATCGGATCGTTTGCTCAACAAGGTACGCAAGAAGTTCCGCTTCTTACCCTTGACGACGCAGTCTCCATTGCATTGTCGAACAACCGGCTCGTGAAGAACTCAGCGTTGGAAGCGCAAAAGTACGACTTCCAGGTGAGCACGATGCGCAGCAAGCGGCTGCCACACTTTCAATTTTCAGTCCTCGGTGGCGAACTGCTGCAGCCGTTTGATTTCACCTTTGCGAAGGGAACTTTCGGGACGTATCCATCGACAGGGCCTATTCCGTCAACCGACGCCAAGGTTCACACGCCGGCCAGATTGACCGCCTTTTTGAACGGCAGCATCGATCAGCCGCTGACACAGCAGTACAAAATCGGATTGGGAATTCGCGCGACAGAACTTGGGCGCGAGATCGCTAAGGAAGACGTTCGCGCAGAGAAGCAGAAGATCGCCGCCGAGGTGCGAAATGCTTATTTCGAGCTGGCAGCGACTCAAGCGGCTGTGGATGCGACGGGCGAAGCAGTGAAGACGCTGCGAGAAGCGCAGCGAGTTACGCTGCGTTACATCGCGGAGAAAACCGTGCTCAAGGGAGATGCCTTGGAGGTCGATGCGCGGTTGAACAAGGCACAGTATGACTTGTCAGTTGCGGAAAACGGACTTGCCACACAGCAGGAGCACCTGAATCAACTCCTGGCACGGGATCTTGAAACTTCCTTTCGGGTGGATTTCATTCCTGAAGAGGACACGACAACTCTGAGTCTGGAAGAGGCGCGCCAGCAGGCGTCACAGAATCGTCCTGAGATCCGCCAGGCACACCTCAAGGAAAAAGAAGCCGATTACGACCGCCGCATTGCAAAGGCCGAATACATACCGGACCTTGGTCTCGCGGTCAGCTACCAGGGGTTCCAGAACGTGCAGGTCCTTCCCACGAATGTGGCTGTGGCTGGCTTTGCGATGACTTGGGAACCATTCGATTGGGGACGCCGCCGCAATCGAGTACGCGAAAAATCCAACACGCTGGCGCAAGCGCGCAACGGTGCACAAGAGGCAGAATCCCAGATCGGCGTTGAAGTCGGGTTGAAGTACCGCAAGTGGAAGGAGTCCTCGCTGTTGTTGAAGGCCACCCGCACAGGTCACGAAGCTGCGGCCGAGGAATTTCGCGTCACCAGTAACAAATACAAAGAGCAGGCAGCACTCATGAAGGATCTTCTGCAGGCTCAAGCTCGAAGTTCAGAAACAGCTTTTCAGTATCAGCAGGCGCTTTCCTCTTATTGGAGCGCCTTTGCCGAACTGCGCAAAGCGATGGGAACGGAGTAACCGATGAGAGCAAACATTTTAGGCGCGACCGCCAGTCAGGGCGGCGATCGAGAAAGCGATCGGAGAGGAATGGATTCTATGAGGAGCAACCGGAAACGACTGGGGTCAGTAATAGGAGCTGTGCTTTTCGCCACGATTGTAGTTACAACCGGCTGTCAGGAAGCCACGAAGGTCGCAGCCAAATCTCCCACACCCGTTCATGTAGTGGATGTGGCTTCGTATTCGCCTTCAGAAGATTTGCGCTACTCGGCTTCCGTTCTGCCGTTTGCGGAAGCGGTTCTGTCATTCAAGTCCGCAGGATATGTGACCGAAATTAAAGAGGTCGCGGGCGCTGATGGGAGGCGGCGCAACATAGGTTCGGGAGACTATGTCGTCAGGGGCGCGGTTCTCGCGCAGATTCGCCATCAGGACTTGAAGAATCAACTTGACCAGGCCACCGCAACACTGAGTGCCGCCCAGGCTCAGAATGCCGAGGCGACGAAGGATTACGAGCGCGCGAAGACGCTTTACACCTCAGAGAGCTTGACCAAGCCCGATTTGGACCGAGCGCAGGCGAAATTCGATTCGACCCTCGCGGCTGTGGATCAGGCGAGGGCAAACGTGCACCAAGCGCAGTTGGCTCTCCAGGACGCGGACCTGACGGCGCCGTTTTCGGGTTACATCATTTCGCGGAACATCGAATTAGGAAACCTCGCGGCACCAGGAACGTCGGCTTTTAGCATTGCCGACACAAGTGCAGTCAAAATCGGCTTTGGCGTTCCCGACTATGCCGTCCGGCGTCTACGCTTGGGGCAACAATTCAGCATTCATCTGCAGGACGATCCGAAAGAGTACAAAGGGCGGGTCACGAGTATTGCTGCGAGTGCCGATGAGAAAAATCGGGTTTTCGCCGTCGAAGTGACCGTCCCGAATCCCAACGCGTCATTGAAGCCCGGGATGATTGCTTCACTCAGTTTGACAGGCGTTCACAAAGCCCCGATTACCGCGGTGCCCCTCAGCGCCGTTGTTGCTGACCCCAGTTCATCCGGACGTTACGCGGTTTTCGTCGCCAAAGAACAGGGCGGCCAATGGCTGGCACATTTGCGCGAGGTGGGACTCGGTGAAACCCGCGAGAGTGATGTGGCGGTTGACGGTGTAAATCCTGGCGAAAAAGTCGTCGTCGTTGGAGCCGCTGGTTTGAAAGACGGCGACTCCATCCAAGTCCTCCCCTAAAGGAATAAAACAATGACACACGAAAACAAACAAGACAGCAGCAATCGCCGCAATATACCCAGGTTTTTTGTAGAGCATCCGCACATCTCCTGGATACTTCTCCTGGGAGTGCTCCTTTGGGGCTGGTTCGGCTATACCTCCATGCCGCAGCGCAAGGACCCGGACATTCCTGTGCGTCTCGGTGTCGCGGCTTGTCCTTGGCCCGGAGCCACGGCGCAACAAGTCGAACAGTACATAACCCGTCGAATTGAGGACGTTGCCGCCG
>DATMOO010000113.1:0-13459 GCA_035568275.1 Candidatus Sulfotelmatobacter sp. | reverse complement strand
CTCCGGCAGGAAATACATCGCAGGGATCAAGGCGAAGATAAAGAACGAAGCGTAAACCGAGACGTAGGCAAGCGGGATCGACAAGAAATAGAGCCCAGCCGAGAAAGCGTTCTTCCGCTGCACGCCGGCATGATAGTCGCGGAGATTTCCGTCCCTGCCATCTTGCCGGACGAGTTCGGTGCGCAGGATGTAAAACGCGCTGCCGCACATGGCCAGGTCCAGTCCATAGAGCGCGACCGCCATGGGTTGGTGGTAGTTCTTTCCGAGGAAATCGGTAACGAAGGGCACGAGTGACATACAGAAGAGCAGATTCAGATTCGACCACAAGAGGCGTGCGGTTACCTCATGCACTGCGTGAATCAGGTGATGGTGGTTCACCCACATGATGGCGACCACCAGGAAGCTGAGCCCATAACTCATGAAGACGGGCGCGACCTTGAGCAGAGCTGGCCACGTGGGCTGGGAAGGCGCGCGGAGTTCGAGCACCATGATCGTCACGATGATCGCGATCACGCCGTCGCTGAAGGCTTCCAGGCGGCTGGTGGTCATTTCGCCGTGGGGCATGGGGAAAATCTAGCACAGGGGAATTCAGAATGCAGAAGTCAGAATGAAGAATGCAGATTGAAGGTTTCAGATCTTAGATTGACACCTAAGGCCATTCTCCTCGAGTGCGAGCGGTTCAATCTGAAATCTAAAATCTGAAATCTACAATTTTATTCACGCCGGTTGCTGCTGCGTCATGCAGTGCATTGCGCCGAGGCCCCAAATGAAGTCTCCCGAATAGATCGGGACGATTTCACGGATGGGGAAGAGCTCTGCCAGAGTATTCAGCGCGATGCGGTCGTTGGGACGATTGAAGACTGGGGCGAGCACGACCCCGTTGGCGATGTAAAAATTTGCGTAGCTGGCCGGGAGACGGCGGCCTTCGAACACGACTGGCTGCGGCATGGGGAGTTCGACTACGGTCAGTTGCTTTCCGTCCTGGTCCCGGGCGGACTGCAGGCGCCGCAAGTTGGCGAGCAAGGGAGCGTGGTTCAGGTCTTTAGAGTCCCGCTCGACCATGGTGATGACTGCGTCTTTGCGAACGAAGCGGGTGAGGTCGTCGACGTGGCCGTGGGTGTCGTCGCCGACGATGCCGCGTCCCAGCCAGACGGTGTGCGGGGCGCCGAGGTAGTCCGCAAAGGCTTTTTCGTATTGGACGCGCGTCATGTGCGGATTGCGCTCCTGCTCTTTGCTCAGCAAACACTCCTCCGTCGTGAGGATCGTGCCGGCGCCGTTGACGTCGATGGAACCGCCTTCGAGCACGATGCGCTCGGCGAGAGACTCGGGGCGGATTTCGTGCGCGTGGGTCGCCTTGGCCATGAGGCTGCCGATCTTGTCGTCGAGTCGCCAGTTGGAGTACTTGGCCCAGGCGTTAAAGCGGAACTTGAGGGCGCCAGACTGACGGGCCTCCGGCCCTGGACGGCCGATGGCGGCCGTCCCCACATGAATTTCCTCTGGGGCGTGAATTTCTTTCAGGAAGATACAGCCGGAGTCGCGCAGCCAGACGCGGTTGGTGGGCCAGCGATGGAATCGAACGTTGTCGGAGAGGGCGTCGGCGCGCTCAAGCACTCTGCGGGCTTGTCTCGCGGCAGACGCGTTGTTGACTATCAGTTCGACGCGTTCGTGCCTGGCTAGATTGCGGATGATCTCGGCGTACACCCACGAGATCGGCTCAAATTTCCCAGGCCAGTCGCCGTGATAGTGAGGCCACGCAAGCCAGGTGGCGGCGTGAGGCTCCCATTCGGCCGGCATGCGGAAGGATTCCAGGGAGTGAATTACGCTTGGCTTTGCAGATTTGGTTCTTCCTGAATTCTTACTCAATGCTAGGCCTTCCATCATTGGACTGATCGAACTTGCATAGCCGCCGGCAGGGATAAAGCTCACATCCAAAGCAAAAATCTGACATCCCACGTCTTTCTAAGTCGCGTCGATAAAGCGGTTGGTAATGGGAGCGTAGCTGTCGATGCGGCGATCGCGGAGGAAGGGCCAGTTGCGGCGGATGTCTTCGAGCGACTTCAGGTCGACGTCGCCGACGAGAATCTCCTCGCGATCGTGCGATCCCTCTGCGAGGACGCGACCGAAGGGATCGCAGAAAAAAGATCCGCCCCAGAATTCCAGACCCTGTCCGGGAGCCGACTTGCCGCGGATGTTTCCGCTTTCAAAGCCGACACGGTTCACGACCGCGACATAGACTCCGTTGGCAATGGCGTGAGCGCGCTGAATGGTGCGCCAGGCATCGTGCTGGGCGACTCCGAACTCCGCCTTCTCGGCGGGATGCCAGCCGATCGCCGTGGGATAAAACAAAATGCTGGCACCCTGCAGGGCGGTGAGGCGCGCGCCTTCGGGATACCACTGGTCCCAACAAACGAGCGTTCCCAGCTTCCCGGCGCTGGTATCGAGGGCGCGGAAACCGAGGTCTCCAGGTGTGAAATAGAACTTCTCGTAGTACAGCGGGTCGTCGGGGATGTGCATCTTGCGATAGAGCCCGCGCAAGGAGCCATCCTTGTCGAAGGTCGCCGCCGTATTGTGATAGATGCCGGGGGCACGTTTTTCGAAGAGTGATGCGATCAGGATTATTCCGTTGCTTCGAGCCGCGGCGGCGAGCTTTTCGGTGCCGGGACCCGGGATCGGCTCGGCAAGGTCGAACAGGGAATGATCTTCGCGCTGGCAGAAGTACTGCGTTTGAAAAAGTTCAGGCAGACAGACCACCTGGGCTCCGCGTTGGGCAGCCTCGGCGACGCGGCTGAGAGCTTTGTCGAGATTTTGCTCTGGCTCCGGGCCGCAGGACATCTGGACCAGGGCCACGCGGAATTTTTCTGGCGGCAACGTTCCGACCTCCGGGATCAATATAGCATTCGCCGCGGTTCGGGTTGTGGCGCTCAACTGACTTCGCGCGCGTGAGCAGAGTTTTTATTTCACCGCAGAGATCGCTGAGAAAATCCGCGGAGGACGCTGAGAACTGCGCAATGTGATTATGGCTTGGCGAGAGCCGAGAGGGCGCGTGCCAGGCGCGGTTGTGGCGCTACCATATTCTCGAGACGCTGCATGATTCCGGGAGAGGGCATGGAGCGGACTATCGCCTCGATGGCGCGCTCGGCATCGAAGGATTCGGACTTCACCAGATCCAGAAGGAATTCCAGCGCGGCATCCTGACGGGTCAGGGCGATCGCTGAGAGCAGCACGGATCGAAACCACGGGTCAGGCGCTGCGTCCAGGCTCTTCTGAAGAATATCGAGGGCTTGCGGGGAGTGAGTGCCCGCAAGAGCCAGAGCTGCTTCTCCAGCGGCGTCGTCGCCTCCGATGAGAAAGCGGCTGACCCAAGGGATGGCAGAGACGCCTTCGAGCCGCAGGATTCCCCCGTAGCAGGCGCCCAGCACCTCGGGTTCGTCGTGGGCAAGAGCGGCTCTGAGACGAAGCAGCAATGATGCCGACGGAGAGCCCACCTGCTCGATGGCGCGAGCTACTTCGGCGCGAACGGTTTTTTCCGTGTCAGCGAAGAGGTCGATGAGATGGGCCAGAAGTTCGTCGTTGGTCAGGCGGCGGCACTGAACGAGCGCGAGGGCGCAAGTCGCACGCAGCGTGCCGGCGGTGTCGGAGCGGCCTCCCCAGACGGCCTCAAGTTGGATGTGTCGCATGCCGCGAAGAAAGATTTCCGGGTCCTGCACCTCGAACGCTGCCAGAGTGCGGCTGATGGCGTTCTTGGCCCAGCACTGCGGGTCGGATTTCTCCGGATTTTCGAAGAAGCGGTCGAAAGATTTCAGGAGGTCGGGAGTGAGAGCGGTGAGTCCGAACTCGCGCGCGAGGTCGGCGGCCTTGGCGACGATGAAATTGTTACGCTCCGTCAGGGCTTTGCGGAGAGGTTCGGTGCGGGAGTCTTGCGGTGCTTCACGAAGGGTGTCGAGCGCAGCGATTTGTGCTTCGAAGGCTCGCTTGCCGGGCATGAGCGAAGTGTATCGTGAGTGGCGGCGGGGAAAGATGCTGCCGCTATCACAGGGTTGGCTGTGTGGTCGGGCGGCTCGCTTCGCCTGGCGAGACAGCCGAGGCGGCTGTCGCCACATGAGTCTCTTCTCCACGGGAGTTGTGCTCGTGGCATCCTTTCACGTCCTTCCTGTAGAGTATTGAGTCAAAGAAAAACGGACTGAGCTTGGAGGCTTGCTTGAAACAGGGCAATCACGGAAATTCGCATGGGCAGCAAGGCGGCGGAGAGGGGGTCGACCGGAAGTTGCACGATCCGATTGAGGATCGGCTGATTCCGTTGGAACCGCTGGACCTGGGCAAGATCCGATCGATTGACGGGCTGGTGCGGGCCATGTCGAAGACTGCGTTCACCGGACGCCAACTCGGCGAAGCGGCCGACGTTCTGGAAGCGATGGCGCTCGACGAAGATGCTTTTGTGGTGATGACGCTGGCCGGCGCCATGACGGTGGCCAAGCAGGGATTGATCATCGCCGAGTTGATCGATCGCGGGATCGTCAATGCGATCGTTTCGACTGGGGCGCTCATGGCTCACGGGCTCGTGGAGGCGACCGGGCGGGCGCATTTCCGGGCAAATCCAGAAGTCTCGGACGAAGAACTGTACGAGCGGGGCTACAACCGTGTGTACGACACACTGGAGCCGGAGCAGAACCTGGACGATGTCGAGGAAGTTATGTCGGCGGTGCTGGAATCATGGGACCACAACGAAGTCATGTGTTCGTACAAGCTGAACCATGCGATCGGAGCCTATCTTTCGAAGCACGCGCAGGGACAGCGGGGCATTCTGAAGTCGGCGTACGAGAAGGGCGTGCCGGTGTTTGTGCCGGCGTTCAGCGATTCAGAGTTAGGCCTGGATACGGCGTTGAATAATCGCCTGCGCGAGTCTACGGGACGGCACAAGATTCGATTCGATCCGTTTGAGGATCTGGAGCACTTTGCGGCAACCCTGCTGCGGCAGAAAAAGCTGGGAATTTTCACGATCGGTGGCGGCGTTCCGCGAAATTGGTCGCAACAGTTTGGGCCATTCTGCGAACTGCGTCACCGGCGGCTGGGGGAGAACGTTCCGCTCAAGAGATATCACTACGGGCTTCGCATCTGCCCTGAGCCCGTGTATTGGGGTGGACTGTCGGGCAGTCCTTATAGCGAGGCGATCTCTTGGGGGAAGTTTGTGCCACCGTCGGAGGGCGGGAAGTTTGGTGAGGTGTTTGTGGACGCGACCGTAGGGCTCCCCATCATTGTCGCCGCTGTTCTGGAGCGGCTGGACAAGGCGAAGAAGGGCAGTAGGAAAAACGCCAAGGGCCTCGCCAAGAAATGAGGCCTAAACCTGCAAAGACTCACCACGGGGGGCACAGAGGCTCACAGAGGAAATTCGAACCGGGGGGTTACCTGACCGCCTCGGGAGTAGACTCCGCTTGCTCGATGGATTGATCGGTTTTTACCCGACGATACAGCGGCGCAAGGATACTATTTTCAAGTACTTCCGACTCGGCCTGAAACCAGTCCTGCAGCTCTTGTCCCTCTTCCTGGCCTCGCGTTTCGTAAAGCTGTTGGGCGCGCGAACGCACCTTTCGCTCTACCATGCGCACCATCAGGGCCTGCTGTTTCTTTCTACGTGTTTCGATATCCAACCTTAACGCTCCTTACGTCTTAGCCATCACCTCTATGATAACCGAAACCTGTTAACGGAAGATTACATCCGGCTAATTCGGATGGTTACCAAAGTGCCAAGCTCGCCATCTCTCTTGTGCTTCCTAAACTACTGATATATCTAAGACTTAGATTCTCGGGGCGCGGCCTCGGTGCAAATATTTCCGCCGAAAGCGCACTTGCCAAGCTGCGAAGGCAACTCTTTGAGGCTGTGGGAGCGACAGGTGCGCGGTGCTTCCAATTTCACGCTCGGCGCTGCGACCGAGTGGTGAAGGGAGTCTTCAGGAGTTTGGGCTGGACGTCGTCGTAGAGCGTGAACTGCTCGCCCCTAGTCGAAGATCAATACCGCCGACGCGATCACGGTGGTCCAGAGCGCACGCTTATCGCCTACTGCCGACTGCGTGACGTTCGCTGTGCGAACGATCTTGTTCGAGAGGCGGTAGATCTGCTTTTTCTCGTCCCAGGAGCGGTCAGGGTCGAATTCCACGTTCAGTGTCGTGGCCAGCATTTCGGCAGCGAGTTCTTCGGCGTATTCGCCGGCAGCGTCTTCGGTCTCGCCGAAGGAGTGATGCTCACTCAGATATCCGTAGGTATTGCGGTCCGCGGGAATGGCTACGCCGATCGAAGAGGCGAGCAGGCGGTGAGGTTCGCGCGTCGAATTCTCGGCGACGACGGCGAAGACGACCTCGCCCGGATGGAGATACTTCACGCCTTCCTTGCGGGCGAGCAACTTGCAATTCGGGGGAAAAATCGAGGAGACACGCACCAGATTCTGGGCGGCGATGCCCGCATCACGCAACGCCAATTCGAACGAAGTCAACCGCTCGCGGTGTTTTCCCACGCCCTTGGTGAAGAAAATCCGCTTCGGAACCATGTCTTTGCCCAATTCACCTGTCCTCCGCAAAGTAAATTTGAACGTTAAGAATGCACAATCTAACACAATGCTTTGTAAAGGAAATATGAATTTCGGGGACAGACGAGAAAATTTCGGAGAGTGGATTTCTAATGCGGACGCCGTCAGAGTGTGGACCTCAGGCGTCAGACCTCAGACCTCCGCATCGTCAGCGCTGAGGTCCGAAGGCTGAGGTCCGACGCCGGGCTTTGCGCTTTAGTCGGCTTTGACGGACGCAACGGTAATGGTGTTGTCTTTCTCGGTTCCGGTGACGGTGGCTTTGGCGCCCGCCTGCTTGTCGAGAGTGTCCAAAGCGGTCTTGTCGCTGGTTTCGAGCGTATAGACTTTGTCGCCGACCACCAGGGCATACTTCGAGCCTTTCTTAACGCAGGCGCGCGCGCATTCGGCGGCGGAACCCATGTGTTTGGCCCCGCACATAGCATCGCTCACGGTCCCGGTGTAGGTTTTGCCGGCGGCAAAAGCGATAGAAGCGGACAGGCCGACAATCATCAGCAGGCTCAATATCAAGATTCCAGCGTTCCGAGCACGGACATTCATCAGAGAGTCTCCTTGGGGTTTTTTCTTGTCAAGACTGGCGCAAGGGAAGGCGGCACGCGCCACCCAGCCTTCACTCTAAAGATGCACTTGCAGGAACAAAGTTACAAGGGGCGGGAAGGACAAAAAAGCGGAGACGCACTGGCGCGCGCCTCCGCGCGGATGCCCGGTTTGAAATAGGGGGGAGGGCCCGGGCAAACTTGGACTGCGCGCGGCGAATAAGCCAGCGCATCGCCGTCGTTCAGTAAAACGACGGCGTTCCGAGAATTCAAACACGGTGCTATCACGAGATCCCCAACTGCTTTTTAAGCCGGGTCGCGGGCTGTTGCTACCCAGTTGAGCGACAGCCCGCGACCAGACCTTCCGTGAGAAGAACGGGCCAGAGTACATCCCAAAGGACACGGTTTGAAAAAACGATGAGTCTTGTTCCAAAAGCCGAACAAAACCGACCAAGTGCTATTTCGGGGCCTTTACGGAATAGATCAGATCCACGTCTACGGTCTTGTCGCGCGCATTGGCAGTCACATGCGGGGAGACGTCCCAGTCGAGGCCAGAGGGCAACAGCTTGTGAGCTGCTAGCAGGTATTCGCTCAGGTACGTGGAATCGAAGACATCGCCGGGTCGGAGCTTCCAGGCATTGCGCAGCTTCGCCGTAAGGCTGTTATCCAAACCCCGAAATTCGAGTTCTCCCATGTGATATTCGTAGCCCTCTTTCACGTTGAGGTGGATGAGCGCCGTGCCGTCGGCATCGTCGAATTCGGCGTCGACCTTGATGGAGGCCGTGACGTAGCCGCGGGAGCCGTAGAGCTTCTGAATGTCTTTCAAATTGTCGCCAATGCGAACAGTATTGGCGAAATCTCCTGGCTGGGCGCGGACCATCTTTTGCAAAACGTCGGTGGAAAATTTGTTATTCCCAGACCATTGCAATGCCTTGATCTTGTATTGCCGCCCAGGAGTGACGGAAAAAGTAACATCCACGATGGTCAGATTTCGTGGGCCGCCGTCGTCGCTGTTGGCAGAGGGCTTTTTTACGACGTTGGGTTGCGGCACACCGAAAGCGGCCTTCAGGTACCCGCGAGTGTAATAAACGGGGAGCAGTTGGTGCTCCACGAGGGCGTTCAAGACACCGCGCGAGTATTCTGTCTCGAACACCCGCTGCGCCGCGGCTTTCAATGCCGGCAATTCGGCTTCGCCCGCGCCGGTGAATTCGACGTTCCGGATCTGGATCAGAACCTGAGAAACGTGGTAGACGATGGAATCGATAGGACCATTGGCTTTGCGAGCTCGCTCGTACTCAACGTTGCCGGGGATGACATTCTCCACCAGCAGAGCCTGCAACACGTCGGAAACCCGGTCGGCGAGATTACCGGAAAGCGGCACTTCACCGTTGAACATGGGAGCGCGTTCCTTGATGCGCTGAAGGAGTTCCTGGTCGGAGAACCATACGAAATCTTCGAAGCGTACGGGCACGAACTTGTCAACATCGGTGACCTGCAGGGCGAGCTTGGTTCCGGCGGAAGAGTAGGAGTAGCTGTAAGTGATGTCGGTGAAGACTCCGAGATCGCCCAGGCGGCGTGCGGCTTTTTTAAAATCGTCTTCCACGACGGTCGTTCCCATCTGCAGTCCACTGGCGGCGATGACGGCTTCGTCGGAGTAGCGCTTCGTCCCCGAGACTTTTACGGAAAGCAGCTGCCGATCGGCCGCCGGCAGATGATCGAACGACTTTCCGGACGATTGCGACTCGCACAATGGCAGACCTATTCCCAGCAGGAGCAGGACGGCGAGCCATCTGGAAGATCTCATCATCGCGTAGGGGCTGGCACCAATTCTTGCGTGGATTTGTGCTTGACGGCAATGTCGATAAACGCCAGGGATGCGCGGCTCAGAGCCTTGTCCTTGCGGAAGACGAGCGCCAGATCGCGGCGGACATGGGCATCGGCGAGCGGAATGGCAGCCAGCGACCTGGCTCGAACGTCTTCCTCGACGTTCGAGCGCGAGATGAAGCCGATGCCAACGTCGGCGGCCACGAAGCGCTTCAGCAGTTCGCTGGAGTCGAGTTCCATGGTGAAGTTGGGCTTCAGGCGGCGCTCATGAAACAACTGCTCGATGGCGTCGCGTGTGTGCCCTGCTTTGGGAACGATCAGAGGGAACTTGCTTGCGTCCACAATGGTGGCGGACTTCATCTTTCCCAGAGGATGTTGGGGCGGCGCAATCAAAATCAGCTCATCTCGATGGATGAGCACTACGGTCAATCGGTTGTCGTTAACGGGAAGGGAAATGACGCCGAAATCGACCGAGTTGTCGATGATGGACTCGAGGATTTTCGCGTAATCAGAGCGCTTGATGTTGACGGAGACTTCCGGATACTGCTTTTTAAAATCCGCAAAAACGTACGGCAGGATGTGGAGGCATGTGCCTTCATTGGCCCCGACGATAATCTCGCCGCGGGGGACGCGCTCCATTTCGGCGATTGCGACCATCATGGCCTTGCGGGCGTCGAGCGTCTCTTCGACATATTTCAGGAATGCCTTTCCCGCAGCGGTGAGCGAGACCTTGCCGCCGGACCGGTCGAACAGCTTGGCGCCAACCTCTTCCTCGACACCGCGAATCTGGGAGGATATGGCCGGCTGCGTGCGAAAACGCTTCTCGGCCGCACGCGAGAACGAAGCGTGCCGGGCGACTTCCAGAAACGTCTCGAGCTGGTCGAAGTCCATAGAAAGCTTTCAGCTGTCAGCCCGCAGCTTGCAGCCAAAGAAATCAGTGTTAGTTTCGAAATCCCACCACCTGGTTTGGCTGAAAGCTGATAGCTGAGGGCTGATAACTCAAGTATAAATTCCGCTTTATCCCCGCTATAAGAACAATCGAATTGCGCCTCGTGGCGATGGGCATTACACTCGTCGGTTTGCGCGACGCGACCGATTGTAGCAGAGGGATAAACCACTGTTGGCCGTCCGGCGTTCGCCCCCGAAGGCGCCGTCGACATCCATGTAGAACGCAGCCGCTCGCTTCGCATCGCGGGACAGCCGAGGCGGCTGTCTCCACGTGAGCTTGCTCGGCCAACGACTTTTAGAACCGACTCCCGCGAAGGAATCCCTATGGCAGACCCAAAGACTGTCCTCGAATTCGCAAGGAAGCATGACGCCAAGATTCTCGATCTGCGCTTTACCGATATTCCGGGGCTGTGGCACCACGTTTCGTATCCCATCGAACAACTCACCGAACCGTCGTTCGAAGAAGGTTTTGGGATTGATGGCTCTTCGATTCGCGCCTGGGCGGGCATTCACGAAAGCGACATGCTGCTGAAGCCGGACGCGAACTGCCATCTGCTTGACCCCTTCACCGAAGTGCCGACGCTGGTGTTGATTTGTGACGTCGTCGATCCCGTGACCAAGCAGGCCTACGATCGTGATCCCCGGTTCATCGCCCGTAAGGCGGAGATGTATTTGAGTTCCAGCGGCATCGCCGATGCGGCTTATTTCGGAGCGGAAGCCGAGTTCTTCATCTTCGACAACGTGCGTTTCGACCAGCGCGAAAATTATGGCTTCTACTACATCGATGCCGAGGAGGGGAGGTGGAACTCGGGAAGGGAAGCAAACAATCTGGGCTACCGGCCGCGATTTCGGGAGGGCTATTTCCCTGTCGCACCGACCGACCATTACCAGGATTTGCGATCGGAGATGATGCTTACCATGCAGAGCTGCGGCATGGAGGTAGAGTGCCATCACCATGAGGTAGCGAGCGGGGGCCAGACCGAGATTGACGTGAAGTTCGATTCGCTACTGCGCTCGGCCGACAAGATGCTGCTCTACAAATACATCGTGAAGAATGTTGCAAACCGCAACGGCAAGACGGTTACATTCATGCCGAAGCCAATCTTCGGTGACAACGGCAGCGGCATGCATACCCACCAGTCGTTGTGGAAAGGCGGAGAGCCACTTTTTGCCGGGGATGGATACGCCGGGCTGTCGCAGCTCGCGCTGTGGTACATCGGCGGACTCATCCATCACGGGCCGGCGCTGTCGGCGATCATTGCGCCGACTACGAACTCGTATAAGCGACTCGTACCCGGATTCGAGGCGCCGGTGAGTCTGGCGTATTCACGGCGGAACCGCTCGGCAGCGTGCCGGATTCCCATGTACTCGGCCGCGCCCCGGGCCAAGCGGGTGGAGTTCCGTCCTCCAGACCCGAGTTGCAACCCGTATATGGCATTTGCCGCCATGCTGATGGCGGGACTGGACGGGATCGAAAACAAGATCGAGCCGGGGCAGCCGCTCGACAAAGATATCTACGAGACCGATCCCGAGGAAGTGTCGAAGATTCCTTCGATGCCTGGGTCGTTGGAGGAAGCTCTGGATGCCCTCCAACGCGACCATGCCTTCCTGCTGAAAGGGGACGTGTTCACGGAGGAGTTGTTGCGAACGTACATCGAGTACAAGAGGTCAAGGGAAGTAGATGCGGTCCGGTTGAGGCCGCATCCCTACGAATTCGCGCTCTATTACGACATTTGAGGATCGCGTTGGCGCGAAGGCCTAAAAGGCCAAACGGTTGTTAACAGGGCCCAACTTGCTTCCCTCAGGGGCTAAAGACCGCGTCTTTTTTGGCGATGGGCGGCGCGGCTTTAAGCCGCGCCCTTTCAAAGCTAGGGCTTCAGTTGCTTTTCGATCGCTTCGGTCATCTCTTTAGAGTCGGGCGTAATTGCAGGCTCGAAACGCCGGACCACGTTGCCGTCCTTGTCGACCAAAAACTTTGTGAAGTTCCATTGGATTTCGCCGGCGATCCCTTTCCCCGTGTCTTTCGTCAGATAGGCATAGAGCGGGGCTTGGTCCGCCCCTTTGACTGAAATCTTGGCGTACATGGGGAAAGTCACGTTGTACTTGCGACTGCAGAACGTCTTGATCTCCTCGTTCGTGCCTGGTTCCTGGGCGCCGAAGTTGTTGGCAGGGAAGCCCACAATGACAAAGCCTCGATCCTTATACTTCTCGTAGATGGCCTCCAGGGCGCTGTACTGAGGCGTGTAGCCGCACTGGCTGGCGACATTGACGATGAGTACGACCTTGCCTTTATAGTCCGCTAACGGGGCCGGTTTGCCGTCGATTGAGTTCAAGGTGAAAGTGTAAAGACTGGATCCCGCAAACAGAGACGTTGCCATAACTAGAATTGCTCCAATTAGAAGATAGTTCGAGGTACGGGAGACAAAGGATCGCATTTGCCGCTCCTGATGGATTCGGATTCTATAACGCCCACAGAGAAACTCGGAATGAGATCGAACATACGGGCAGAGGAAGCGGCGATGCAACCGGGGAATTGTAAATTTTATGTCTCGTGGTCAGAAAGCCGGGCTAGATAGCAGTGCGCACGGAGTTTTCTTTCATCGTGCGCTCGACAAGTCGCATGCGCTTGGTCGGAAGCAGGGGGTCGGTCATTCGTGGCTGTGCGGATTCGCAGCCACTCACAGTGAGTAGTTCGGTTCCCATTGCGTCGAGCGCAGAGTTGGAACGACCCAATACCATCAAAAGATACTTTTGGGCAATCGGGCGATCGGCCGGGTGGATCAGGGACCACCAGCGCCGCACAGATTCCTGCACTTCGGCTTCGCTCTTTTCTCCCACCACGAGGGCATCAATCAGGCGGTAAACCTTGCTCTTGATGGCTTGGTACGACACCGAAATCTCTTGGGGCATAGGGGTCCTGGGTCCTACTGTGCTTCCGTATAGTGCAATCGGCACACCAAACCGGTAGGTCGTTAGTTTGGTGTGGCTTAGGCTGATTCGCACAGCGTTAAACGTACGGTGAATGGAAGAATTCCGGTATGAGATATGAATTCTGGAAGGAGACGCTTTCGGATGTTCCTCTGCTTCGAGTGTGAGAGCAGTAGTTATTCTTCTTGTTCACACGAGCGCGCGAGACGAAGCCATAGGCGGGCGATATTTTTCCGACGGTTTACAATGTGGCGCTCTATTCAACTCGGGAGGCGCAATGAAACAGTGGGCCTGGATTTTGGCCGTTCCGGTTTTAATCTCAATCGCTGTCGCTCAAACGCAGACCTCGGCTTCAGTCAGCAGCAACGGAAGCGGCTCGTCCGCCAGTTCAGGCATCTGGCATGAGACCAGCCCGAACGACCGGATGTTCTTTCCGAAGGATATGTTGTGGGGATGGGCGCAGTTTGACCTGGCGCCGCCACACAACGAGATCGATCCGAATCTCTGCGCCGGAAATTCCTACGTTGACGGGGGCGCGAATGCGCCGTGCAATATGTTCGCCCGCTACATGCTCTCGGGCATCTTGGAGGTGCGGCCGTTTGGGCGCGGCCCACTGCGAAGGTTTATGGTTTTCGGAGCCCCCGCTTTC
>DATMOO010000112.1:0-3540 GCA_035568275.1 Candidatus Sulfotelmatobacter sp. | reverse complement strand
CATAACAGTGTCGGCCGTGACGCGGGGACAGGTGACGAACACCGCAACCGTGAGCGCGACCCAGCCCGATCCAGTAACAAACAACAACAGCTCATCCGTGATCATATTGATCGTAAGTCCCACCCAAGTGAAGCTGGAGACGTTCACGGCTGCGGCGAACGGGGGCGAAGTTGAGCTGGCATGGAAAACCGGAAGCGAAGTTCGCAATCTCGGCTTCAACATCTATCGAGAGGAGAATGGGCAGCGCGTTCAACTGAATCCCTCTTTGATCTCCGGCTCCGCGCTTGTTTTCCGTGAAGCACTGCCGCAACACGGCGCAAAAAGCTATCACTGGTTCGATCGGTCTCCGCAGACCGGGAACAACCCTTACTGGCTCGAGGACGTCGATCTGGATGGCACTCGGACTTGGAACGGGCCGATCAGTATCCAACCGGCTACGTTATCGCAGAGCGCGGCGCCGCGCTCAATGATGATTCACGAAGTGAACGCCGGTGTTCCATCGCAGATTCCTGTTACTCACGTCGCCGAAACCAGGGCGCACGTCTCTGCTGTCACGCCGGAACAGCGACAGACTCAGTTCCAACTGGCCGCGCACGCAGCCGTAAAAGTGCTTGTCGATCACGAGGGCTGGTATCGAGTTACGCAGCCTGAACTGGTCGCTCAGGGTCTGAATGCCTCGGTGGATCCAACTTTCCTCAGAATGTTCGCGGAAGGCACCGAACAGCCGCTTCGCATCACAGGTGCGGATGAGGGGTTCGGTCCGCAAGCGGCCATCGAATTCTACGGGACTGCTATCGATACACCTTATTCGGACAAGCGTGTCTATTGGTTGGTGGCCGGTGACCAGGCTGGCAAGCGCATTTGGCGAGAGTCGGCCGAGGGAGATGGCGATAGCGATCGCGACTCGAAGCCCCAGAGCTTTCCGGAAACAGTGGAATGGAAGCCGCGCACGACTTATTTCGCAGCGTTGCTCAAGGAAAACACGGATAACTTCTTTGGCCCGCTGCTTTCCTCAAAGCCAGTGGAGCAAGTCCTGCACGTGCCCGCGATTGCTTCCGGATCTCTCGCCGACACCCGCGCGAAAATGCATGTCGCCCTGCAGGGCGTAACCGAAGGTGTGCCTCACAGTGTTTCGGTAAGCATGAACGGCGCAAATCTCGGAGAGCTGGATTTCACGGGTCAAAGTGCGGGGAACATTACGCTTCCAATTCCCCGTGGCATCCTGCAAAATGTGAACACGGTCACTCTCACCGCGCAGGGCGGCGCCGACGATCTCAGTCTTGTGGACCGCGTCGACCTTACCTATCCACGAACCTACACAGCACAGTCGGATTCACTGAAATTCACTGCCGAGGCCGGGGACCAGGTTGTCGTTCACGGCTTCGCTCAGCCACCCACGCGCCTGGTCGACATCACAAATCCTACGCAGCCCCTGGAGCTTGAACCCAGGTTTGCTGCCGAAACCGGCGGCTATTTGCTTCGAGCGGAGATTCCGCGGTCGATGCCAGGAATGCATACCCTGCTGGCACTCTCCGACCAAACCGTTGCGAAGCCATTGCAGGTCGAGCGCAATCATCCTTCCACATGGCACAGTGCACGGCCGGGAAGCGAGGTTGTCATGATCTCGCATCCGCCGTTCGCCGACGCGCTCCCACCACTCATTCGATTACGACGGGCCCAGGGAAAATCTGTCGCACTCGTCCATATCGATCAACTGTATGACGAGTTTAATTTCGGCGAGCCGAGTCCTTATGCAATTCGCGATTTCCTGAAGACTGCCACGCAGAAATGGCAAAAGAAGCCCAAATATCTGCTGCTGGTCGGAGACGCTTCGGTGGATCCGCGGGACTACCTGGGCTTCGGATTTTTCGATTTCGTCCCCACGAAGCTCATCTTGACCTCGGAGCTAAAAACAGCCTCTGATGACTGGTTTTCTGATTTCGCCAACACCGGGCTGCCCGAGATTGCCACTGGCCGCCTCCCGGTGCGGACGGTCGATGAAGCCGCCACTGTGGTGGAGAAAATTGTCGGCTACGAACGAGACCATGAAGGCGGCGACTGGACCGACCAGGCGTTGCTCGTTGCTGATCGCAACGACGACTCCAATTTCTCGCAAGAGAGCGAGTCTGTTCAGGCCCTTCTCCCGAAATCAATGACCGTCACCGACGTATTCGCGACTGACTTGGATGCAAAAACAGCGGGGCAAGAAGTCCTGGCTGGTATCAACAGCGGAAAACTCCTCGTGAATTACATTGGACACGGCTCGGTCGAAATCTGGTCGGGCGACGACTTGCTGGACGATACGAAAGCGTCAAGTTTGTCCAACGGCACCCGCCTTCCCCTGTTTATCATCATGAACTGTCTGAACGGATTTTTTCACGATGTGTACACCGAGAGTCTCGCAGAGGCACTGCTGCTTTCGAAAAAAGGCGGGGCAGTCGCCGTCTGGGCTTCTTCTGGCTTAACGCAACCTGAACCGCAAGTGCAGATGGATAAAAGCGTCGTCAGCTTGCTTGTCAACCAACACTTAAGTTTGGGAGATGCCGTCAAAAAAGCCAAGTCGACGATTACTGACATGGACGCACGACGAACCTACATCTTGTTTGGGGATCCCTTACTACGGGTGCATTTCCAGCAAGCACCGTGAGCATCGAAGACAGGCGGCCGCACACTCGATCAAGAATCGCAGAATGGTCGTTAGCACCTCGGCTGCCTGAGTGCGATAGTGGCAATTGGACATTCGACCTCGCCGCCGTAGCTCGGCGAAACTCTACCTTGAGGGTCTGGGCGGACAGAAACCAGCTGGGACGTTCATGTCGCAATTGGACATTTCCGTGAAACCGTGCGCCGCCGTCCGCGGCAGACGATACCGCATTGAGTCTTTATTGAGTTTTTACACGGCATCTGAGACTGTCACCTGCCCTTACAAGAATCGGCGAAATTTCAACATGTTTACCGGACAAGGACTCATGTGCCAGTTCGACTTTGTCGCGATCAGCTACCTCGTAAAGCTGAAGATCGACAATCGCTGATGACAACTTTTCGTGCACTCGGATGAGCTCAGGGGCCGCGTTTCTAAGGTTTCCGACTACGAGGCCTAGGCGGCCTCCAACGCGCCACTATCCAGCAATCATTTTTATTTCGCTGTAGCGTTTGCGGTGGTGGTGAAGGTGATTGCTGTCTCGGCATGGATCAGAGCCTCTTCCTTGCCCGTGGCAGCTGCCACTCCGGTACCCGCTCCGGCACCCACGGCCGTTCCGATTAAAGCTCCCTTGCCACCACCCGCCAATCCACCAATAAGCGCGCCGGCTGCTGCGCCGCCACCTATCTTGGTTACATTGCTTTTGGTGTGGCTCTTGCCCTTAACGTGAAAGCCGCTAGCTGAGACCGCCAGGGTTTTGCCATCTCTCAGTTGAATCGAGGTGAGCCGAATGGTGACCTCTCCAGGCGCGTGCAGCCGTCCACTTGACTTGGCATAAGTGACCTTGCCTTTTGCTGGGGCGCCAGCCTTGGCGATCGTCTTGCCATTGACTACCAGGT
>DATMOO010000111.1:0-7185 GCA_035568275.1 Candidatus Sulfotelmatobacter sp. | reverse complement strand
GCCTTTGGGAGGTGTCGAGTTGGAACCGTTTCCCCGCGAACCTGTGCCCGATCCGGATTGGCTGAAAGATTGGAAAGAATAGTCTGCGCGTCCATCTTAGCGGATGACTATTCTCGACACGAACGTTGTTTCGGAAATCATGCGGCCAGTGCCGGCAGCCGTCGTTCTGCGGTGGATCAGTAACCAAATCTCCGAAGACCTTCACGTAACTGCGATCACCCTCGCGGAAATTCTCTACGGGATCGAACTGCTTCCGCGGGGAAAGCGTCAGGAGATACTTCGATCGGGTGCCAAACGACTGTTTCAGGTGGTATTCGCGGACCGTATCCTAACGTTTGACGCCAGAGCTGCCCGCGAGCTTTCTCTGATCGCCTCATCGCGGCGAAAGCAAGGCAGACCTATGTCGGAGTTTGATGCGCAGATCGCGGCCATTGCGCGGGCCCACGGGACCGCGCTCGCTACCCGCGATACGGATGATTTCGAAGGCTGCGGCCTGCAGCTGATTAATCCCTGGAAAGCCAGCTCATGAGCTAAGAGGAACGGCCCACAGCGCAGCAACCCCAATGAGTCGATCAGTCAGAATGGCGACTGCGCCTCCCGCGTCGGATCTCCCGCACCATTTCCCGGAAGGAACCAACCAGCAACAGCGCGAGGAACGGGGCGGCCACAACCGCGGCAGCGAACCATCCGTAACGTGGCGAGATGAGACGCCCAAGGAAACCCACGACCGCGCAAAAGAGAAGAAACAAAAGCAACCCGAAAACGTTCATATTGCTAGCACATCACGGAACTTTGTGACGGGGATCACGGTTTCCGCAGTTTGCTTCGAAACGAAAGTAATCACAGCGCTTAGTCACGTGTGGAGTTGCCCTCGAAGTTCACTCCACGCCTTTGGCAGTAACGGGATGTGTACTCATCCCGTTTGTGTAGGGGCGGACGCCTTCGTCCGCTCCGCGACCCTGAGCGAAGCGAAGGGGAGCGTGCCTGCAGCCGAAATGGACCAGGATGCTGTCGTGTGAAGGCGACGCCCCCGCGCCAAAAACTTGCGCGAGGGGCGCCCCGGACGAAGGCGTCCGGGGCTACATGATTCTCTCCGATGATTGGGACTGTATAATGACGATCTCGGTTTCTGAGTTCTCCGCTCGACCAACGCCTGTCGCGATGCTCGATCACATGACTGTTGCCATTCAATGCCGCGACTTGCGCAAGACTTACGACGGAAAAGTCGAAGCCGTACGCGGACTGAATCTGGAGATCCAGGTGGGCGAGTGCTTCGGTCTCTTGGGACCGAACGGCGCGGGCAAGACCACGACCATCGAGATTCTCGAAGGCCTGCTGCAGCCGACTTCCGGGCAGGTTTCGATTTTCGGACACTCCTGGAACGAGAACGAGCGCGAGATGCGCGAGTGGCTCGGCATCTCGCTGCAGGAGACGCGGCTCTCGGAAAAGCTTTCGGTCCGCGAGACCATCGACTTGTTTGCCAGCTTCTACCGCGAACCACGCCCTACCGATGAAGTCATGGAGCTACTTGAACTTACGGAGAAGGCTGATTCGTGGGTGGGCAAGCTCTCCGGTGGACAGCGGCAGCGGCTAGCGGTGGCGACGGCGCTGGTTTGCAATCCCAAGATTCTGTTTCTGGATGAACCGACGACCGGTCTCGATCCGCAGAGCCGGCGGCAGTTGTGGGACATCATTCGCGCGTTCCAGAAAAAGGGCGGGACGGTTCTGCTCACCACGCACTATATGGACGAGGCCGAGCGGCTGTGCGACCGGCTGGCGATCGTGGATCACGGACAGGTCATCGCCGAAGGATCGCCGGCCGATCTGATCAACCGGTTGGGCGGACATCACGTCGTGGAGTTCTCCGTGAGCGGCAATCACGACGGTGCCTCTTTGCCGGCATGGCGCGCCCTGCCGAGCGTCGAGTCGGTGCGCCAAGACGAAGGATTGATCGCATTGAATGTGAAACAGCCGCATCTGACAATTCCGGCACTGCTAGAAACTATCGACAAGCAAGGCGGCATATTGCAGCACCTGACCACCCGGCAGGCGAGCCTGGAAGATGTGTTCGTTCGGCTGACGGGGCGGCATCTGCGGGAAGAGTAATTCAGAGGAGGCTGACGATGATGACGACCGGTCAGTTCCGTCTTGCTGCAATCACCGCGGTTACGACTGCTGCGCTCTCATGTTGCTGCTTCGCGCAAGCCGCGGCGAGTACCGACGCATCAGCCTTCGCACCACTCGATCAATGGAAAACGGCTGTCCTAGCCGGAGATGCCGCTGGCTTGTCGTCTTTATACAGCACCAATCCGGCGATCCAGGTCGCGATCGGAAAAGACGCAAGTGACGCAGCTGGCGAAACCAGCTTCTGGGTTGGCCTCAAGGCTCGAAAGATCGACTTGCAGATCAATAAGAAAACGTCCCCACAACCGGGCGTGCAGGTCGTCGTCTTTCAAGCCGAAGTGCAATCCGGAAGCGAAACCCTCTACGTGACGGTAGCACAGGCATGGCAGCAGCAGGGCGAGTCATGGCGACTGGTTGTGATAAAGCACACCACTCCGACGCATCTGCAGCAACCACCCAATGCCGATAAGAACATCTACCCAAACAACGTGGATGCCCGTAAAGAGATCAAAGACGCTGAGGAACAGGCTGCGAAAGATCATAAGCGCGTACTCCTGGTCTTTGGGGCGAACTGGTGTTACGACTGCCACGTGCTCGACCTTGCGTTCCATCGGGCTGATTTCGCGGCGACGATGGCGGGCTACGACGTCGTGCATATCGATATCGGGACCGACGGAAAAAAGAACGCCGATCTGGCAAAGCAATTCCAGGTGCCGCTCGAGAAAGGCGTTCCCGCACTGGCCGTCATTGACAGCGACGGAAAACTCGTAGTCAGCCAGAAGAACGGCGAATTTGAGAACGCACGCGCCATGACGCCACAGGCGTTGTTGGTGTTCCTGAACAAGTGGAAGCCGGAGGCGCGCTGATTTCTTATGAGCGTTGCGCAAGAGACACCGATTCGGACCGAACAGTCGCAGCCCACTCCTCCGCGGCGTAACGGCCGCTGGTCGGGCTACTCTCATCTGCTGATGGCGCGCATGCTCGAACTCAAGCGCGAACCCGAGGTCGTGTTTTGGGTATTTATCTTCCCGCTTTTGCTGGCGTTGGGTCTGGGAATTGCCTTCCGCAACAAGCCGGGCAACGCGGTGTCGGTCGCAATCGTCGAGGGATCTGGATCGCAGTCGGCGCAGAGTCTGCTGGCACGCTCGCCTCAGCACAATCAATTCAAAGTGCAGGTGCTGAACGAAGAGGAAGCGCGCAAGGGATTCCGCCTGGGCAAATTCGATCTGGTGATTGAGCCGGGCAACAACGGGGCGGTGAGTTATCGCTACGATCCAGCGCGCCCCGAGAGCGTTCTGGCCAAGGCCGAAGCCGATGACGCGCTGCAAGCGGCGGCTGGGCGGAAGGACACAGTGCCGACCACGACGGTCACTTCATCGGAGCCGGGCTCACGCTACATCGACTTCCTGATTCCAGGACTGCTCGGAATGAACCTGATGAATTCCGGCATGTGGGGCATCGGCTTCGCGCTGGTCGATATGCGGCAGCGCAAACTGCTGAAGCGGTTCGTGGGCACGCCCATGCGGCGCGGAGACTTCCTGCTGGCGCTGGCCTCGAGCCGCCTCATCCTGATGATCATCGAGGTCGGATTGCTGTTGCTGTTCGGTGCGCTCTTCTTTCACATGCGCGTGCTGGGTTCGATCGGATCGATTGCGCTGATTGCCGCGATTGGCTCGCTGACCTTCGGCGGCGTCGGCCTGCTGACGGCAAGCCGCGCCCAGAAGATCGAAAGCGTCAGCGGTCTGATCAACCTGGTCATGATGCCGATGTGGATTTTCTCCGGCGTCTTCTTCTCTTACGAGCGCTTCCCTGCCATCATCCACCCGCTCATCAAGGCGCTGCCGTTGACCGCCCTCAACGACGCTCTGCGGGCCAGCATCCTGGAAGGCACACCGATCACACACCAATGGCCGCGCCTGCTGGTGATGGTCCTTTGGGGAGGAGTTTCTTTTGTGCTGGCGCTGAAGTGGTTCCGCTGGACGTAGGGAATTGTTGAATTAGTGACTGTTGATGGTTGAATAACAGTGAAAATACAGAAAATTGATTTTCATTCAACAATCAAAAATCAGCAGTTCACGGTGCCTGCCTCCGTGCCATGTTTCTGATCTCATTGAGATATCCGACATAGACCGGAATCGGAATATCTGGCGAATCGCCGTCATTGAGGAAATGCTCGAGGCGGATCTGCGTCGGAATATTCGCGATCACCTCGCGGAATCGGGGTATCTGCAGGTACTTGACCTTCCAGATCTCGATCATGAGCGAGCGGAATTCTTCGCTGATGAAAGCCATCTTGCGCCCGCCCAGGTAGATCCCGTCGAAATGGTCCTCCGCCAGCACCTCTCTCAGCGGGTCCCCGGCGGAAGAAAACATATACGCAAGGTGGAAAAGGTCGGCCAAGTCCCCCCACAGCACCTTCGCTTCGAATGCGCTGAATCGAAAAGCAGTTCCATGTCGTTGTTGCGCCTGCCGGGCACGATCGGCCGGTCGCAATCCTTGCCGATCAAGCTCCTGACGAAACCAGCGCAGCCGTTCCGACGCGAGGTTATGACGCAGGAATTCCACGGCGTAGGAGTTGGATAGATACAGCTCCGGATCGCCGTCCAGGTGAGCCAGCCATGACTCCCAGTCATGATGCTCGAACTTATCCAGCAACTCTGCTAACTGCGCCACCGTGACATCGGGGTGATACTTCACGGCTTGCCAGAAATGCTCCGTCGAGTCATAGGTCGTACCGTAAAGCACGATTCCTTCCTCAATCGGATACCAGTTGGAAAGCACCCGTGCTGGGATTGACGGCGCCGCGCTCCAGCAATTCAGAGACTGCTTCCACTTTTCCTGCACTTGGAGAAAAGCCTCCATGTAACCTGTCGGCAGCAGCTCCTTCACAAGTGCAATAGCATCTTTTACTTCCTGCGCCGTGTGTGTGACCAACACTTCGAGTGGACGTTCATCGGTCATCGAGATGACCCGGCTCTCAACGGCTTCACGCAGCAACCGGTGGCGCAGGCTCTGCCGCGCCGCCGCATCGAAGGCGGCCGAATTCTGCCATCGCCCGGCCTGCGACTCAATGTAGGGAAAAGCATCCTTCAATGAATTGAATTCGATGAAGGCATGAATGGCGAAGGTGACCGGATGCCCGTCCTTGGAAATGACTGTCGAAGGGGTTACGAGTTTCTGTAACGAAAGCTCTTGTGCAGACGACAATCCAGGGGTGAATGAGGTGATCGCAAAAAGGAGCAGGTAGTGGGTCCATCCGCCGATCGAGGAAAGACACCACTCTCCCCTTTGCCGGCCGTTAAGCCATCCGCATGCCTTGTTCATATTGCATCAGGAGCTCGATCGGTGGAATTGTCAAGGTCCGCTCAGGCCTCATTCGCAGCCTGGAAGAAGTTGCGAACGAGGCCGTCTGCGGTGCTTGCGAAAGACTACGACTACGACTACGACTTCGACTTGGCTTTCCGCACTTTTGCCCAGCGTTGTCGTTGGGCCTCGGCGATCCGCTCACGGGCTTCTTTGCTCAGGATGCGTTTAGCTCTCCTGCTCCCGTTCGCATGACCGAGGGCACCTAATGCCTTCCCTACTCTCTCCATCTCCTTTTGGAGCCGAGAGTACTCTGTTTGTAGGGAAGCGACTACCTTGTTCAGGTTGGTCATTATTACCCCCTCGTAAGGCTAGGCTAACATGGACTAGGGTGATGTACACAGACATTAGTTGCCTTTCTTGTAAGTTTTGTAAACCTGACTAAGATGCCGAAGGCACCTTTTGCGATGTAAGACCTCGGTTAGCTCGCCACGCCGAGGAACGTCCTCATTCGCTCCAACTCCTCTTCGAGTCCCTGTGCGAAGACGCGATCCCGGGGCGTTGATTTCACATACCCGAAGTCCACTTGTAACGAATCGCCCTTCACGGACAAGTTCCCCCAACCGATTACCTGGTCGCGCCATAGCATCGGCATGGCGTAGTAACCGCGTACCCGTTTCGCGGCGGGCGTGTAAGCCTCGAAGCGGTAAGTCCACCCCCATAACTTCTCGAATCGCCACCGATCCCAAACCACAGGATCGAACGGCGCCAGCAGGCGCACGGTATCATCCGGCTGCCCGCGCGGGACTTTCCACTCAGCCGGCCAGTACCAATCAGTACCGTCTACTTGCGCATGGGCTAGCCGATGTTTCGCCCGTTGGATCGCGCCCGCGATCCGACTCTCCCATTGTGGCGCGGCAAAGCGCAAACGGCGCAATAGAAACCGCAGGCTTGCCAGCGGTAGGGGAGCGTAGATGCGAATGGCGGCATCGGCCAGCGCATCCAGCCGCGCGTCGCATTCCGCCTCGTCGAGGACTTCGGCCACGTGCTCGTGCGCCGCATAGACACGAATCCCAGCCTCCCGCCGCGTTACCCGAAGCAATCCTTGATAGTGCATCGCATCCAGCAAATGCGTCGTCGCGTTCGAGTTGCCTCCCCAGTAATTCTTGACCTTACCGTGCGAGAAGTATTCATCGACCTCACGGGGATGCACGCTGCCGCGCTCGCGCACGAAATCCAGCAGCAGCTGAGCCCGCTTGCGCCGCGCCGCTGGCCAGGGCAATCGGTTCTCGGCGGGCACGCGGCAGTCCGCCCGCGGGTGCATCAGGATCTGCAACTCGCGTGTTACAAATCCATAGTTGATAAAAAAGTCCTCTTCGACGCCGAGCTTCGTGTATCGGCTTTCCAAATCGCCTGCGCTGTAGTCCTTGACGCGATGGCGGAGGATGAGGTCCTGGGCCCGGGCGGGCGCGCGAATCGGGTCAGCCTGGACAAACTGCATCCGATGCAGGGCGCGCTTCAAAGTGGTCGGGGCAAACAAGCTTTGCGACACAAGAAGGCGCCGCAGGTGGTCGGGCGTGATCGGCATCAAGAGATCTTACCGAACCCCCACAATCTGGAAGCGCTGGTCTGACCATTCCCCTTGCAGAGGCGAGGATTGGTCCTATTACCAAATGGTAATACCCAAAATTCTGTAGACGCTGCCACCTATCACGCATTGCATAATGCGGAGATTGCCTGTTGTGCGCATCCCCCGAT
>DATMOO010000110.1:0-50968 GCA_035568275.1 Candidatus Sulfotelmatobacter sp. | reverse complement strand
ATCGAAATGTCACCCGGAGGCGGCAACACCGATGCCGGCAAGGCACTCGCCAACTTGGCCGTCTTGGCCGCAACCACTCCACCCACACTCACCTTCAGAAATTCCCGTCTGGTCCGCTTGCTCGACATTCGAGTTCTCCTGACATTCGAGTTCTCCTGGCAACAAATAGAACCAGTGAGTATAGTGCGAACCATCGTCAATTTCACATGAGAGCATTCATGATTACTTCACGGCAGTTTTCTATTCTGGGAACCTTCGTTCTCCTCACTCTCTTTTCCGTGGCCCAATCGAAGCCGGAACCTGCAGATCACGCCGGATGGAAACTGGTCTGGAGCGATGAATTCAACCGTCCAGACGGTTCCCCCGTTGACACCACCAAGTGGGTCTCCGAATCTGGAGGCAATGGTTGGGGCAATCAAGAATTGGAGTACTACACCTCTCGCCCCGAAAACAGCTTCGAGCAAGGTGGAAATCTCGAGATCAAGGTGTTGCAGGAGAAATACACGGGCGCAGACGGCGTGACGCGAGACTACACCTCGGCGCGCCTGAAAACCCTCGGCAAATTCTCCCAAAAGTACGGACGCTTCGAAGCCCGCATCAAGATTCCTCAGGGACAGGGGATCTGGCCTGCATTCTGGATGCTGGGCGATGACCTCGGCAAAGTCGGCTGGCCCAAGTGCGGTGAGATCGACATCATGGAGAACATCGGCAAGGAGCCGGCGACGGTACACGGCACAATTCACGGCCCGGGATATTCCGGCGACAAGGGCATCAGCGCGCCCGCCAGCCTGCCGCCCGATCAGCACTTCGCCGACGACTTTCATCTCTATGCGGTCGAGTGGGAACCCAAAGCGATTCGTTTCTACGTCGACGATCACCTCTACGCCACTCGCACTCCCGCCGAGCTTCCCAAAGGCACGAAGTGGGTGTACAACCATCCATTCTTTCTGTTGCTAAACGTCGCCGTCGGCGGTGGCTGGCCCGGCAATCCGGACGCGTCTACAGTATTCCCTCAAACGATGCTGGTGGATTACGTGCGGGTTTACAGGCGTGCGAGTCGCGCTCCCAAAGGACAGTGATTTCGCTATCCCTTGACTGAGATTTGACTCCGTAACCATCTCAGTTAAAATTCGGTTCTATCCTTCGGGCTGTTGTTTTCCAGGACAGAATACTTGAATCAAGGAGTTGGCATGAGCAAAGTTCGAGTTCTCGTGGGGACGCGCAAGGGAGCATTCATCCTCACCGCAGACGGCAAGCGCGACAAATGGGAGGTCAGCGGACCACACTTCGCTGGATGGGAACTTTATCACCTCAAGGGATCGCCTGCCGATCCCAACCGCATCTACGCGTCGCAGACCAGCGGGTGGTTCGGCCAGGTCATCCAGCGCTCCGACGATGGCGGCAAGACGTGGTACCAGCCCGGCACACCTCCCGGGGAAACGACGGGCCCCGGCGGCATGCCGAAAGGCGAGAGTAACAAGTTCGTCTACGACAGCGCTGCCGCTGCGCTCACTACTCATCAGTTCTACGACGGCACGCAGCATCCTTGGGAATTCAAACGAGTCTGGCATCTCGAGCCGTCGCTTACAGATCCCGACACGGTCTATGCTGGAGTTGAAGACGCGGCGCTGTTTCTTTCGACCGATGGCGGAAAAGACTGGAAGGAACTCTCCGGCCTGCGCGGTCACGGCACGGGCCCGATGTGGCAGCCCGGCGCCGGAGGCATGTGCCTGCACACCGTCATTCTCGATCCCAAAGATTCCAACCGGATTTATATCGCGATATCCGCGGCTGGCGCCTTCCGCACCGACGACGGCGGCAAGACATGGAAGCCGATCAACAAGGGCCTCTACTCCAAGTACATTCCGAACCCCACAGCCGAAATTGGACACTGCGTGCACCACGTCGCTATGAATCCGAAGCGCCCCGGCGTTCTCTTCATGCAGAAGCACTGGGACGTGATGCGCTCCGATAACGCCGGGGATGAGTGGACGAAGATCAGCGGCAATCTGCCCACCGACTTCGGATTCGTCATCGACGTTCACTCGCACGAGCCCGAGACCATCTACGTCATCCCGATCAAGAGCGACGGCGAGCACTACGTCCACGAAGGCAAGCTCCGCGTCTTCCGCAGCAAGACCGGCGGGAACGAGTGGGAACCCCTCACGAGAGGTCTACCGCAAGAGAACTGCTACGTGAATATTCTGCGCGATGCCATGGCGGTAGACACGCTCGACAAGTGCGGCCTCTACTTCGGCACGACAGGAGGCCAAGTCTACATGTCGCCCAACGCAGGCGACTCCTGGTCGCCAATAGTCCGCGATCTACCAGCAGTGCTATCGGTGGAAGTGCAGACGCTAGCGTAATGTAGCCCGCGCGTTCTTGGCGCGGGCGTGTCGTTCGACTCTCACAAGTATCGGTTCGTGAGCGTAGATGTTAGTTCCGTTGAGGAGAAAGCATGAAGAGAATGTTGGTTGTGGTTGCAGCGTTGTTGTTGTCATTCGCGGCCACAGCAGCAGCGCAGCAAAAGCCGCAAGCAATCAAGTCAGGAACCGTGCCTCGTCAACTTGAAGCGCAGGTGCGCAAACTCTGGGAGGCCTTCAAGAACAAAGACAAACCCACTCTTTCGGTGCTGCTGGCCGACGATTTTCACCTCTTTGAAGAAGGGCTGAGCACAATCGGCGACAAGAAAACGGAAGTCAACGCCGTGGATGATTTCCAACTCCTCAGCTATACCCTCAGCGACTTCACCGTCAAATCGACCGCGCCGAACACAGCGTTGGTTACCTACCTTGCGCAGTACGAGGGCAAAACCGGCGGTGAAGTCTCGAAGGCGAAAAGCGTCTTCGGAGAGGTCTGGATTCACAGCGGCAATGAATGGAGAGCTCTTTATATGCAAGAGACATATATAAAGTGAAGGTGCTTTTGAGATGCCAGTAACCATTCGGGTTGAACTTCCGCAACATCTTCGTACTCTGGCGCATGTCGGCCATGAGGTAGAGATTCAAGTGGAAGGTCCGGTGACGCAACGATCTGTGCTCGATGCGGTCGAGGTAGCCTATCCCATGCTGAAGGGCGCGATCCGCGATCACGTCACCAAGCAGCGTCGCGCGTTCCTGCGCTTCTTCGCCTGTCAGGAAGATCTGACGCACGAATCCCCGGATGCGCCTCTGCCCGAAGCCGTCGTCTCGGGCAAAGAGCCGTTCCTGATCATCGGAGCAATCGCCGGCGGATAAAGGCTCAACCAATTTATCCAACGGAGATGCGTACAACTCGCGTGGTACCATTTTCTGGTGACACGCGACACAACGCTCGAAGCATCGGAAATCCAACTCAGGGCACAACAGGGGATGACTGGAGAAGAGCGAATTCTTCTCGCACTCGACATGAGTCTGTTCTCCCGCGAGTTAGCCCGCGAGCGGGTACGGTGCGATCATCCCGAGTGGAACGAAGCAGAGGTTAATCGAGAATTGCTTCGACTCGCCTTCCTTCCCGACCCGCTGCCGTCACGCCTGCGATGAGCACGGCGGAAGTATTCCGGAAACTAACTTCGGCACTCAATGGTGCCGGCATAGCCTACATGCTGACTGGATCTTTCGCCAGCGCGCACTACGGCACGTCGCGGTCAACACAAGATATCGATATTGTGATCGACGCTACGGTTGCGCAGCTCCGAAGATTCGCGCAAATTTTGGAACGCGATGATTATTACGTCGACTTGGACGCGGCCCTTGATGCGCACCGGCAGGAATCCATGTTCAACGTCATTGATCGGGGAACGGGTTGGAAGATTGATCTTATCTTCCGCAAGTCTCGCCCTTTCAGTAAAGAAGAATTCCGCCGTCGTCAGGCTGTCACTCTCCAAGGGTTGCCGATTTTCATTGCCAGTGCCGAGGATGTGATTGTGGCAAAGCTCGAGTGGACGAAACTAGGCGGCTCGCAGCGGCAAATTGAGGACGCTGCGGCAATCGTGAGGGCCCGAGGGAAAGAGCTAGACCAGTCCTACCTGGAAAAATGGATCGCTGAGCTGGGGCTCACGAAACAATGGATTCTGGCTCGACAGACAGCTGGAATGATCGACTGAGCCACCTCGTGATTCATCAGCCTCTCGCAATTTGGATCAGCTTCGGCAGAACATCGCCGAATGGCGATCGCTCCGGATTGCCGAATTCGAAATAGATCTTGCGGTAGAGCTCGTACAGTGCGGCATAAATAGCCTGGGTCTCCGGCTGCGGTTCGTAGACGATGTGCTTGGGACAGATCTTGTCTTGCGCTTCGCCGATGGACTTGAATGCTCCCGCGGCCATAAAAGCGAAGATCGCTGAGCCGAGACCTGTCACCTTGCCGCTCGGAACAAGCACCGGGCGTCCGAGAATGTTGGCGTAGACCTGGTTCAGCACTGGATTGTTTTGCGGGATGCCGCCGCCGTTGATCACACGCTGCGTCGGAGCGCCGTACTCGCTCATGCGGTCGAGGATCACACGCGTGTGGAATGCCGTACCTTCGATTGCTGCGAAGAGTTCGTCCTGAGCGGTATGAACGAGATTCCAGCCGAGCGTCATGCCACCCAGGTTCGGATTTACCAGCACGGTGCGGTCGCCGTTGTCCCAGGTCATACGCAGCAAGCCAGTCTGACCTGCACGATATTTGTCCAGTCCCTTGCTTAATTCTTCAACCGTCGTACCCGCTCGGCGCGCGATCGCGCTGAAGATGTCACCCGTCGCCGAGAGGCCTGCTTCAATTCCTGTGAACTGCGGGTGCACGCTTCCCGGCACGACACCGCAGACCCCCGGAATCAATTGCGCCTTGGGCGCGTAGGCGATGATGCAGGTAGACGTGCCGACCACATTCACAACGTCGCCTTCTTTCGCGCCCGCGCCGATCGCGTCCCAGTGGGCGTCGAAGGCGCCGACAGGGATTGGGATGCCCGCACGCAGGCCGAGTTTCTCGGCCCACTGCGGCGCCAACTGTCCGGCGATCTTGTCGGAAGTGGCATACTCCCCTTCCAGTTTGTCGCGTGCTCCGGCCAGCAAAGGATCGACTTTCGCCAGAAAGCTCTCCGGTGGGAGTCCGCCCAGGGATGCATTCCACATCCACTTGTGGCCCATGGCGCAAACGCTACGCTTCACGCGGCGGGGATCGGTGATTCCGCAAAGAGTGGCGGCGACCATGTCGCAGTGCTCGAACGCGCTGGCGAATTTCTCGCGCTTTTCTGGATTGTGACGCAGCCAGTGGAGAAGCTTGGCGAATCCCCACTCGGAGGAGTAGATTCCGCCGCACCACTCGATGGCCTCGAGCTTTTCGATTCTGGCGAGCTCAGTAATCAGCGCGGCCTCGAGCTTGGCACGGTGATCACACCAGAGATAGTAGTCGTCGAGAGGAACCATGCCTTCGCCGACGGGGATCACGCTGGAGCCTGTCGTGTCGAGTGCAATGGAAGCGATCTGGTCGCCTGAAATGCCCGCTGACTTGACCGCCTGGCGCGTGGCGTCGGCGAGGGCTCGCATGTGGTCCGCGTGCGACTGGGTGGCGAAATCGGGATCTTCGCGTTTGCGATGAAGGGGATATTCGGAAACGGCGGACGCAAGAAGCCCGCGCTCGCTGTCGACGATCGAGACGCGGACGCTAAGGGTGCCGAAATCTACTCCCGCTACGATAGCCATGTGGTTCTAACACCCGGGCTAGAGCCCTATTTCATTTTTCGCGACTAACGCGGCCCTTGAAGGGCCGCTCTTCCACGGTGGTTGGCTGCGCCTGTCTATGGGCGCGACAATTGCCGTTCACCACAGAGTACACAGAGTTTCACAGAGCCTTCTCCTCTGTGCCCCTCCGTGCCCTCTATGGTTCAAAGAAAGCATCCGGAATCCAGGCTTTATGCCTGATTGCCGTGCCAATACATTTGCCAGCCCAGATAGCGGACGCCGGCTTCGTGGACGGCACCCGCCGTGGTGGAGAAGTTCGCTGCGACGTGATGCTCGAATCCGTTCTCGCATATGTAGTGCAGCAGCTTCTGCAATTGCGGAATCTGCACCACGCCGACTCCGCCGAAGGTATTCAGCGAGTCGCTGGTGAATTCTCCCTGGCCGACGTAGCCGCGCATCACGCCGGCGGTGTCGTCGGTCGAGAAGCGGGCGAAGCTCATGGCGCCGGGCTTCACGCGACCAACGACTGTGCCAAATGTGTTCTCTTTCCCAACAGTTCCTGCGATGATTTCCTGGAAGTCCATGCGGACATCCTGGAAGAAATGCTTTGGCAGGTTGCTGCAGTGGAAGCACACCGCCTTGTTCGGATCGTCGCCGTAGTTATTGTTCCAGTCGAGTAGCGCGCTCGGTGTTTCGGAGGCGAGCGCGAGCGCGTGCATGCTAAGCGTGCCGACGACATCAACTTCGCAAGCCGCAGGCAGCAGCTTGTTGCTCATCATACTCATGATGGTGCAAGGCACGACACCGAAGTATTCTTCCATTGACGTCCAGCACTGCACGGCAGTGATCTGCACGTCGGTTTGCTTCATCCATTCATCGACCACGTAGCCAAGCTTGGCCATTTTCATCAGCGCGGCCTCGGGGACGCTTTGTGTGGTGACGTACTTCTTGATTTCAGCAAGCTTGCCCTGCACGCCAGGGTTGTCGTCTTTCGATTTCGCAATGCGGCCGAAGACCTCCGAGAGGTCGAGTGTCTCGACTGAAATTCCGTTGTTTTCGAGCAGCTTCTCGCTGTACCGGACTGTGTTGAACGCGGTAGGCCGCGCCCCGAGGCTACCGATGCGCAGATTGCGGAAGCCGTTGACGATGCGGCATACGGCGGCGAACCAGGCCAAATCATTCTGGAAATCCTGCGAGTCGGGGCTGACCGTGTGCAAGCGGGTCAGCGAGTAGGGGATCCCGTACTGGCGCAGATTGTTGCAGGCTGACATCTTTCCGCAGAAGCTATCGCGGCGATGCAGGATGGTCATCTTCGACGCGTCATCGGGGGTCGCCTGAATCAACACTGGTACATCAAGACGTGCCAGACGCAAGGTGTCAGCGATAGCGCGCTCATCTCCGAAATTTGGCAGTGAGACGATCACGCCATCGATCTTGTCACTATGCTTCTTGAACAATGCCGCGCAGCGCTTAGCCTCCTCGTGCGTCTCGACCGCACCATGCTTGCTATCTTCTGGACCGAGGACGATCGCATCCATGCCCGCCTTGGCCAGCGCCTGGATCATCTCTTCGCGTCCCGACTTGGCTAACTGATCGGGAAAGAATCCACGGTTCCCGATGATCACGCCCATCGTCATTTTCTTGGCAGCCATATAAGTCCTTTTCTCAAATTAAACGTTTTCTGGTAACAAACAATAAAAGCAGGGACGGAATCCCTGCCCGAAACTACTGCTTCGCGACGTTTCTTGCCCGTTCCCGCGCCGGAGAAAACTTCAACGAATAGATCACGCCCACGACTAGCAGAAAACCGCCCCACCAGATGTTGGCGTGCAAAGCGTAGAGCACGACCTTCTCTGCGGGAGGGTACATGGCCTCGTAGATTCCCCTGGCGAAAATCAGAGCTCCGTTCACACCAAGGCACAACCCCACAAAGAACCAAATCGACAAAGATCCGCCGGATTTCATATGTCGCTCCTACCAGAAGATGATTTGCAGAATCACGAACGCGACAGCCACAATTACGCCCCAAAAAACTGGGCTATGAAACATAGATACGTGATCGTCTTTCGGAATTGGCGTCAAGCCATAAACCAGGTCTTTCAACTCCGATTCCGGCTTGGGTTTTGTCATGTAGCTGACGACGACGGTCACGATTACGCAAATCAAACAGCACCATAGAGCGCGGAACATGTTCTGCGCCTGGTCCTGCGCTTCCATGGAAAGCGCTACGTACCGCACAGCCCCCGGGTCGAGTTTGACCCAGACGTACATACCGACGGAAGACAACGTTCCAGCCAGCAGACCCGTCCAGCCACCAGCAGGCGTGGTGCGCTTCCAGAGCATGCCCAAAATCACTGTGCCAAACAGCGGCGCGATGAAGAAGCTGAAGAGCGCCTGGACATAGTCCATGATGCTCTGAGCCTGCATCACCAGAAACGCCGTTCCGATGCTGATGATTACTCCGATCACAGTGACCCAGCGACCCATCCTGACCTTGATTTCATCTGAAGCGTTCTTGTTGATCAGGGTCGCGTAAATGTCATACGTCCAGACCGTGGTGAAGGCGCTCACGTTGCCCGCCATGCCTGACATGAAACCGGCAACCAAAGCGGTGATGCCGAGGCCGAGCAGGCCGGGACCGCAGTAGCGCGCCAGCATCAGAGGCAGAACTTCGTCGTATCCGTGCAGCCCCTGCGCTTGTCCAGCAGGGGACCAGGCGAGGTCCGCTGGCACGAGGCGCAGCAGGTGGCCCTGGGGATCGCGTAGGAGCGCCAGGCCAAGTAGGCCGGGAAGAATGACGATGAGCGGCACCATCATCTTGAAGGCGGCTCCAATGATGGGAGCGAGTTTGGCAGAGCGCAGGTCTTTTGCGGAGAGAACGCGCTGGACGACGAGGAAATCCGTAGTCCAGTAGCCCATCGATATGACCGCACCGAGCCCGAACACAATTCCGACCCAGTTGATGCCCATCGGATTATCGGTAAAGGTGCCCAACGTCGACCAGGCGTGGGTATACGCGCCGGGGTTGGCCACGTGCTGTTCCGTAAGGTTCTGGAGGATCTTTGCCTTAAGCCCGCTCCAGCCGCCTGCCTCTATCAATCCTAGAATCGGTATCAGCAAGGCACCAGCCCAGATCAGGAAGAACTGGAGAACCTCATTGAAGATCGCCGAACGCAAGCCGCCGAGGGCCACGTAAATCATTACCGTGATCGATGAAATCAGGATGCTGAAGGTAATGTTCCAGCCCAGGACAACGCGCATCACGACGGCCATCGCGTACATATTGATGCCGCTCATCAACACCGTCATGAACGCGAATGAAATCGAGGAGATGGCCTGAGCGCCCGGACCGTAGCGCAGCTTGAGATATCCCGGAACAGAGTGGGTTTTGCAGATGTGGTAGAAGGGCATCATCACTAGCGCGAGGAATAGCATCGCGGGGATGGCGCCGATCCAGTACCAGTGAGCCGCGAGAATTCCGTACTTGTAGGAATTGCCGGCCCAGCCCATCAGTTCGAGCGATCCCAGGTTCGCGGAGAGGAATGCCAGACCCGCGACCCAGGCTGTCATCTCGCGTCCGGCCATGAAGAAGTCTTCGCCGGTGTTGGCTTGGCCCTTCAGGTAAAGGCCGATGCCCAGCACCAGGGCAAAGTAGAAAATGATGATGACGAGATCCACCGGCGACAGATGCACCAGGGTAGAAGCGCTCAGCAGCAGAGCAAGATTCATTGTGTCTTGACCTGTCCGTAATAGGCGTTGCGGCCGTGCTTGCGCAAGAAATGCTTGTCGTGCAACGCGCGGGCGAGCGGCCGGGATTCAGCGTTGATCAGAAGCGTGTGCGATGCCATGCGGGCGACGTATTCGAGAATGACGGCGTTGTGAGCGGCATCAGCGGCGGTCGATCCCCAACAAAAGGGAGCGTGGCCAGCGACCAGTACCGCGGGAATCGAATCAGGATCAAGTTTGGAGAACGTGCGGCAGATCGCCTTGCCGGTTTCGAGTTCGTAGTCGGTAGCAATTTCCTGGGGACTGAGGGGCTCGGTGACCGGAACTGGTCCGTGGAAGTAATCGGCGTGGGTGGTGCCAAAGCATGGGATCGGAGTTTCAGCCTGAGCCCAGGCAGTGGCGAATTCTGAGTGCGTGTGAGCGACGCCGCCGATGTTGGGAAAGTGCTTGTACAGCTCGAGGTGCGTAGCCAGATCGGAGGACGGGCGAAGCTTGGTATCTACCAGCATGCCCTCAAGATCGCAAACCACCATGTGCTCTGGCCTGAGTTCCTCGTAAGGAACTCCGCTGGGCTTGATGGCGACGAGTGCTTCCTTGCGGTCGATGCCGCTGGCGTTACCGAAAGTGTAAACCACCAGTCCCCGACGGACTAATTCCAGGTTTGCCTCGAGCACCTCTTCGCGGAGTGTCTTAAGCAGCATGGGGACAGATTGGGATTCTACGGCCTGAGGCCGATCAGGAGCACCTTTTTGCGTAAACGTTTACGCACGGAACATTAAACGGGCATGCCCTTCTTTGTCAAAGTGTTTGCGCTGCGGCGAAGCAAGTACTCGTCAGGCCCAGGTTCGCACTCCAATAAAGCCCCAATACACCAGGTAGGCGGTCGCAATCAACAGAGCAGCCGACACAATGATGGAGAACCTCCGCACTCCTCGGCGAACAGCGGGTGCGGGACTTTGCCAGGAGTAGAACGCGCTGGCGATAGAAGTGACGGCAAAAAGCAAAGTCAGCGCCCAGAGGCTGGCAGACCAGACGGTGAGATTTCCCAGGCGGCCGATCACGTCATCGCCGCAAAGGATGAAAAGGCCAACAATCGCAAGAACGCTAAGCACAGCAAGCAACGGCCACAAACGCAGGGCCCGCTCGGCGGGACGGCGGCGCCGCTTGCTGATGCCTGCAAGAATCCAGAAAGGCGCGTACACAACGATCGAGACGACAGAGAGCGCCACAAAAGCCGTGGCGAGGATTTCTCCCAAGGCTATCCACGCGGGGATCTTCTTCATGGTGGCTTGTTCCACCTGAATGAATCGGCCCTCGGGATTGACGCTCAGCAGTTCAAGCGAGGGAACGGGGTCCGGAGCATCTTTTTTTGGCACGTGGCGAAATTGCATTCCGGTAACGGGCAAGAAGGTTTCGTTCCCGCCAAGCGAGGAGATAATGAGTTTGCCGTCTTGAAAGTGAACCCTGCGGAGACCGAGCAGGCGTTCGAGAAAGTGGAACAGTTCAACGCGTGGCGAATCCGGTTCATAAACTCCACTGTAGTCGGAGGCGTTCGCCGGCAGTGCTGCAACCGGTGGCGGAACAGGTTTCTGCAGCTTATTCACGATGTAGGCGCGGATCGCTTTGCCGACTTTTTCGAAGGCATCGCCGTTGCCGCTGTTGATGCTGAAAAAGTAGCCGACGCCATAGTCGGCCATGTAAGCCATTTCGGTCAGGCCGCCGTCGACACCGCCATCGTGCCCGTGATAAACGAAGCCGTCTGCGACGGTCACGTAGTTGCTCAGGCCGTATCCGAGTTTCAGGCCGTCTTTAGCGGCCCAGGTACTGGCAGGAATTTCCATACGGTCGATATCAGCCGCGGGGACGATTTGCTTTCCCCCGACCGAGCCTCGGTTTAGATAGAACTGAACGTAGGTGGCCATGTCATTGGCGGAAGCATTGATCGATCCGGCCGGGCGCAACAGGATGTGCCAGTAAGTGTTGGGCGTCTTGCCATCAGTGTGATAGAGCGTAGTTGCCGCGCCCGGCGCCGGTTCGAAGTAGGTGGCGGTCTTCATGTCGATCGGGCTAAACAGGTTCTGCTGTACGAAATCTTCGAAGCGCCGGCCGGTGATTTTTTCAACGATGTAAGCGGCAACGGGAGGCCCGGAGTTGCAGTAGGCCATGCGCGTACCCGGCCGCCAACGCGAAGTGCGGGAGTGGTGGTCATAGTCGAGGCCCTCGCGCACAGTCATCGAGTCGGGCGCCTGCTTCGCATATTCGCGCAGGTGTATGTCGTCCCAGCCGGTGGTGTGTTCGAGCAGGTGAACGACGCGGATGGGATCCGTCGATTCCCAGCGATTTTCGAACCAGACCTCTGGAATCAATTTGTGTACGGGATCGTCAAGAGACACTTTTCCCTGATCAGCCAGCATGAGGATCGACAAGGATACAAATGCCTTCGAGGTGGATCCAATGCGGAACAGGGTATCGGCGGTGTTGGCGCGATTCGTGGCGACATCCGCCAGACCCAGGCCGGCAACCCATTCCGGACCGTCTTTGTGAACAATCGACACTGAAACTCCGGGAGTGTGAGTCTCTTTGAGAATCTTCTCCAGCTGCTGGCGAAGTTCGTCGATGGATTGTGCCGGGTTTGGCTTCTCGTCTTTCTTGTCAGCTGCGATGCCAGCGGGAAGAATAAACAGAAAGAAGAGAACGGTCGAGATGATCCTTTTCACCGTGCGGTCCTCCACGTCAGATGGACAGGGACGGATCATCTTACTTCCGAGAGCTCAAATCTGGTAGTCGAGATCGTCCATGACACGCTGCAGGGATTCAGGCACCGGCTCTGTGGTGTGCTCGGTGCCTTCCAGACGCTGGACGCGTTCGCGGAGTTTGTTGACTTCGCTGGCCACTGACGCGAGGGCTTCTGAAAGCGGATCGTTGATCTGCTTGGGATCGGTGATGACGACGCGCTTGCCCTCCCGGAAAACGATATGACCCGGGACGCCAACCACGGTCGAGTTCTCAGGAACATTGCGCAGCACGACGGAGCCGGCTCCGATGCGGCAGTTCTTGCCGACGATGATGTTGCCGAGAATCTTTGCGCCTCCGCCGACGACGACGTTGTCTTCCAGCGTGGGATGACGCTTGCCGTGTTCCTTGCCGGTGCCTCCGAGCGTGACCCCCTGATAGAGAGTCACGTCATCGCCAATGACCGAGGTTTCGCCGATCACGACTCCCATCCCGTGATCGATAAAAAGGCGGCGACCGATCCCCGCACCGGGATGAATCTCGATGCCGGTCAGCCAACGCGCAACTTCAGAGAGCCATCGCGCGAGCAGAAATAGACCATGGTTCCAGAGCCAATGGTTCATGCGATAGAACCAGACGGCATGTAGGCCCGCGTAGCAGAGAAGAACTTCCAGGCGGGACTTGGCCGCGGGATCGTGATCCATCACGTTGGTCACGTCTTCGCGAATTAGCGATAGCAGGTGAGGCATGAGCGTTCATCAGGCCGGCGGAAGTTCTGCGGTCGGAATCTGCAGCGCCTTTTCCCGCAACTCCTGGAATAGGATGCTGCTGAGGTAGCGCTCGCCGAAAGACGGAATAATGACGATAATCATTTTTCCGGCATTCTCCTGGCGTTTTGCCACCTTCAGGGCGGCGACGACCGCTGCTCCGGAGGAGATGCCGACAAACAGTCCTTCTTCGAGCGGAAGCCTGCGCGCCATGGAGATCGCTTCGTCATTGGTTACAGTGACGACTTCGTCGATGTACTCGCGGCGAAGAATGCTGGGAACGAAGCCTGCACCAATGCCCTGGATCTTGTGCGGCGACGGCTTTCCGCCGGATAAGACGGGACTATCGGTAGGTTCCACCGCGACGGCTTTGAATGATGGCTTTTTCGGTTTGATGTACTGGCAGACGCCGGTGATGGTGCCGCCAGTGCCCACTCCGGAGATCAGGATGTCGGCGCGGCCATCGGTGTCGTTCCAGATCTCAGGGCCGGTGGTTTCGAAGTGAATCTTGGGATTGGCCGGATTGTCGAACTGCTGCAGCATATAGCCGTTCGTCGTATTGGCGAGGATCTCTTTGGCCTTGAGAATGGCGCCGGTCATTCCCCGAGGACCAGGCGTAAGGACTATCTCGGTGCCGAACGCGAGCAGAAGCACGCGACGCTCGAGGCTCATGGTGTCAGGCATCACGATGACGAGTTTGTAGCCCTTCACCGCGGCGACGAAAGCGAGACCGATCCCGGTGTTGCCGCTGGTCGGTTCGATGAGCACCGTTTTGCCGGGCTGGATCTTGCCGGCCCGCTCGGCTTCTTCAATCATGCTGACGCCGATGCGGTCTTTGACGCTGTCCAGAGGATTCTGGCTCTCGAGTTTTGCCACAACCTCGGCGACGCAGCCCTGCGTAACTTTATTCAGCCGGACCAGCGGTGTGTTGCCGATCAACTCGGTGACGTCTTTCGCGATCTTCATGTCTGCCTCTTCCGGTCAGAATAGTTGACCCGGTAATACTACCAAGATGGTAGACATGGTGGGAGCCGAACGCGAGAGAGGAGCGGCTTGCCGGAACTATCGATGCGCCAGGTCGTAACCAACCGCACCAGCGGAAGAGCTGATATTAACGATGGAGACCCAGCGTTCCAGTTTGTGGTGACCTGTCTTGTGGAAGAAGTAGCTTACGGACATGACTCCCGCCGTTTCTCCTGCAAAGTTGACAGCGAGCCCGGCAGTCGAGCGGCCAAAAAGCCGGACCACAGGATTAAGTTCTCGTCCTCCGCCCTGCAGATTGGAGCAAGTGATGGCGAAGTCGGCCCCGTTCAACGTGGCAGCCGTGAAGAACGGCACCTTGTTCTCGCGGTCCCAGAATTTGTGCTCGCTTGCGGTGGGTCGAGGCAGAGAGACAAACGTTGACGCGTGTTCGATGAGTGGAACCGGCATGGGCGCATCGGGCAGCGGACCTTGGGCTACGGACATCGGGCAAATGCCGAAGATAGAAATCAGAACGATCGCAACTGCCAGGCCAGAAGATTTGCCAGGAATCATAAGTGCTCGCCGGCTCGGCGAGCAGTATGGAAGGGGCAATCCGACCACCCATGAACCGATTCGGGAATCGCGGCAACCTACTCAGGATTCGATGCTTAGGTTTCCTTTCTCATTAAAATTGCGGGCGATTGTGCACTCTTTTGCAGGTATATACCCGAGCGTTTTCTATTTTGGGGAAGGACTTACTTTTTGTAGATCGTGCCACCCTTCATTACAAATCCGACATTGGTAACGGCTGAGATGTCCGTGAGAGGATCGCCTGTGATTGCGATCACATCTGCTAGATAACCTGGCTCAAGCGCGCCGATCTGTCCTTCCCATCCCAGGAGTTTCGCGCCGCTCAGCAGGTCTGCCTGCAAAACAGCGAGCGGAGACATGCCGTACTTCACCATCAGCACAAGTTCACGCGCCTGCGTTCCGTGCGGGAACGGGCCCACGTCGGAGCCGACTGCCATGGGGATCCCGGCGGCAATTTGCTTCTTGAACTCTTGCACCTTCAAATCGAGGATTTGGTGTTCATGCACGCTCCGCTCGGGCGTTGCGGCGTGTTCCGCAAAATATTCGAAAATCGTAAACGTGGGGACGGCGAAGATCTGCCTGTCCTTCATCAGGCGCATCGTCTCTTCGCTCAGTTGATCGCCGTGGTCGATCGAGACCACACCTGCTTGCGCGGCATAGAGCGTTCCAGGCTCTCCGGTGGCGTGAACCGCCACGTGTTTGCCGAGACGAGCGGCTTCCTTCACAGCTGCTTCGAGTTGGGCCTCGGTGTACTGATATGGGGTTGAAAGCTTGCCGTCCCGGATTGAATCGGCTCCGGTTTCGTAGATCTTGATGAAGTCGGCGCCTTCCTTAAATTGCTGACGCATTACTGCAAGCAACTCGTCGCCATTGTTGGCATAGTCCGCATTGGCAAGAACGTGTTGCGCCGGGTTATAGCCGATGGCGTCCTCGTGTCCGCCGAGGATGTTGATCGCGTTTCCGCTGATGCGTAGACGCGGACCTGGGATGCGGCCCTCGTTGATGGCGTTGCGGACTGCAGTATCGGCCGAACCGGCGCCCTCGGTGCCCATATCGCGCTCAGCGGTGAATCCAGCCATGAGATCATCGCGCGCCGCCAGCGTCGCCGTGATCGTGCGTTCCGGGACAGACTCCTGCACGGTCTGCAGGTCTTCAGCACCGGGATGGAGGAAGAGATGAATATGGGCGTCGATGAGTCCGGGCATGAGCGTGCGATCGCCCACATCGAGAACCTCGGCTCCGGCAGGATGTTTCACCGTAGAACCGACCTCTACGATGCGATCTCCCTGAATGAGCACTTCGCCTGGCTTGATCAGCTTCCTCGCCTTGATATCGAGCAACCGTGCGGCATGCAGCACGACGGGATTAGGCGAGGGGGCTGGAGCCTGACCGGGCGCGCTCAGCGTAAAGGCCAGAGAACAGGACAGTGCCAGCAGAGAGGTTCGTTTGGTCATATGGCCCGCGATGGTAACACTTGAAAGAGGCTGATTCCAGAAGGGCTCTGACTCATCATTGATCACGATCACAAGAGTTGGTGTGAAAGGTCACGCCAAAATTTGGGACTGATCGGTCAGACTAGGCTCTGGCCATGAAAGCCTTTGGGGTTCTCGCCAATCGAAAGCGCGCTGTAATCGCTCTGATTCACTCGATTGTGTTTCTGGGGATCGCGTTTCACGGATTCGTTTCGCCAAAGGCTGGCGTTTTACACCGGTCCGGAGCGACGGGTGACTTCATTCTGATTGCGATCTACATGGTCGTGGCTTCGATCCTTATGTGGCTGGTGAGCATTTCGCGCGGTCTCGCGGAACGCGCTTATTTCGCGCTATGTGCCATCAGCGCAAGCTCTGGACTGCTGCGCACGATCTTCGGAGATCATGCAGTTCCCCCGGCCCAATATCTGCGGGTCTTTATGCTCAGTGCTGCCGTCAGCCTCGGCATCTTGATCGTCCGTTCTCATTCACGACCTGCCAATGTGACAGGGGCGCTTCCTTCCGAGGCTTCGGATTGATAAAAAGCCGCCCGGAATCTTTCCCGGGCGGCAATTTCACAGGAGGTTGGGCGAGGCCTTTCCTCGTCCTGGGTCTACGAAAGGAAGAACTCTTTGGTCAGCGCGGCCCAGTCTTCATTGGGCAGGTGCGCGGTGATGTCGTCGACTGCGATTCCTCCATCTTGCGCGAGCGCGGCGGCCATGGCGACGGGCATTCTCTTGCGCAACCGGAGCGCGGAGTCTTCCGTCCACATGCGCGCCAGCGCTCCACCCCGGGCACGACGGGCAAGAGTCTGGACGAAATGGAGCGCGTACACATTCTTCGCGTGCTTGAAGACTGCGGCTTTAACCAAAGCCGGGCCGCCGAGGTGCTTGATATCGACCGCGTCACGCTGCGCCACAAGCTGAAACGCTACGGCTGGACGCGCGCTACGGCGGAGAGCCGGAACTAGGATCGACGCGAGCTGGCCTTACATGAATCTCGTTCACCTGCTCCCGGTCGGTAAAATTGCCGCCTCTTTGCTCGAAGGCTTGCAGGCCGTGATTCCCAAGACGTTGCCGGTTCGCTGCGAGATCCTCCCGCCCACGCTGGACCCAACTCCCTCCTACCACGCCGAACGTCAGCAGTTTCACTCTTCCGAAATCCTGCTGCGCATGCAGAACCTGGTTCAACCTGAGGACTGGCGATTGCTCGCCGTGACTGAGGTCGATCTCTATATTCCGATTCTGAAATATGTTTTTGGCGAGGCGCAGATGGGCGGGCCTTGCGCCGTGGTCTCGACTTTCCGGCTGCGGCAGGAGTTTTACGGTTTGGATCAAGATGACTCCCTGCTGAAAGAGCGGTTGCTGAAAGAATCCATTCACGAACTTGGGCACACCTTGCACCTTCGTCCTTGCCGGGACTATCAATGTGCTATGGCATCGTCCCACTCGGTGGAGTGGATCGATCTGCGGGAGAACCGGATGTGCGACGCCTGCCGATATGAACTCGAATCGAATGGCGCTCTGCGGTAGACGCGGCAGGTCGGCGCACATCACAAAGCGGCCCTCCCGTAGTACACTCTTCGCCATGATCCCAAGACGGCTGATCCTTGCGTGTGCTCTTGTTTTCATCACCGCCATCGGCGGATTGCTCTTCGCACAAACATCTTCGAAACAGAAATCCGGAGTCCAGCAGCAAGACTTCGGCACGCGGGATGGGAGGCCCATCATCTTGTACACGCTGACCAATGCTCACGGTGTTGAAGTCCGCGCCATGAATTATGGTGGCATCATCCTGTCGCTTCGCGTACCCGACCGCAAAGGGCAACTTGCGGACATCGTTCTCGGCCACGAAAAGGCCGAAGAGTACATGCCGAACCCGCCTTACCTTGGCGCTATCGTCGGACGCTACGCCAACCGCATCGCCAACGGAACTTTCACCCTCGATGGGAAGACATACACGTTACCGAAGAATGACGGGCCTAATACTCTGCACGGCGGTGTTACAAGAACATTCGACAAGGTCCTATGGGACGGCGAGCCACTCAAAGGAAAGAATGGTGTGGCATTCACCTTTCTCAGCAAGGATGGCGAGGAAGGCTTCCCCGGCAATCTTAAAGTCACAGTCACTTATAACCTGACCGACTCGAACGAACTCGTCATCGACTACCAGGCTACGACAGACAAGGCCACACCGATCAACGTGAGCCAACACAGCTACTTCAATTTAAAGGGCGCAGGAAACGACGACATCCTGGATCATGAAATCATGATCAATGCCGATAAATTCACTCCGGTGGACAAGAACCTCATTCCTACTGGCGAACTCCGCGCGGTCAAAGGCACCCCGTTCGACTTCACCACGTCGACCAAAATCGGCACCCGCATCGAGGACCCGTATGAGCAGATGGTCCTCGGGCACGGCTACGATCACAACTTCGTTTTGAACCGCAAGGGCGCTGGGCTCAGTTTGGCTGCGCGTGTCTATGAACCCACAACCGGGCGTGGGCTTGAGGTCTCAACCACTCAACCGGCGGTTCAGTTCTATACAGGCAACTTTCTCGACGGCTCCGTCACGGGTAAGGAGGGGCACGTCTACAAGCGCCGCTATGGCTTCTGCCTGGAGACGCAGCACTATCCGGATTCGCCGAACCATCCTGATTTCCCGAGCACGATCCTGAAGCCCGGGGAGAAGTTCCATCAGACGACGGTGTTCAAGTTTTCGGCGAAGTGATTTCTGATGGAATGGAAGCCCACTACCACTGAGGAAGTTAAAAGCATTATTCAGCGCGACCTCGAGAAGTGTGACGTCGAGCAACGAGAAACATTTCGGCGGTATGCAATAGAGCCCTACTTCACGTCCATTCAGAGATACGGAAACTTAGACACAGTTGTCGTCGTGGCTCGCAGGGAAAATGAGGTCACATATTGGGAGGATGTTGAGGAAGGATTCAATGTCTCACTCTTAGCCGAAGATGGGCGAATCCTGGAGCATTGGTGCAATCAAGACGAACTCCGTTTCGCCCTCAACGCCTGGATCGACGACGGGAAGGGCGCTCCAAAGTTGGGCCCTGCTGGTCTCAGTTGAATAAATTGTCTGGCCTCACTCGCTCTTGAGCTCTGCCACGAGCGCCTTTTCCACCTGCTTCTGGTGCTCCGGATTGAGCTTTCCTCCTCTAGAGGTTAAATAGAACGTGTCGATCGCCATCTGTCCTTCAGTATCGATCAGGGCGATTTCGATATTGCACTTCTGGTCAGATAAACACGAGGCGATCCGGTGTAAGAGCCGCGGCCGGTCCTGGGCGATCACCTGAACCAGCGTTGTCGTTGCCGAGGACGAATCGTCGAATTCAATCTTCGTCTCCACTTTCACCTTCGCGATGACGCCCTTCTCGGAGCGTTGCCGGTCCCGCAGCATCTTCTCGAGATCAGCCTCACCCAGCATCACGCTGACAACGCTGTTCTTGAATCGCGCCCACTCGGATAGGTTCAGTTCCAGTGTGCGAAAACGGTCGGTGAAGTGAAACGTGTCGACAACGACGCCGGCTGCATTCGAGAATGCGTTAGCCTTTACAATATTCATCCCCCAGGCGGCTAGAACACCCGAAAGAGTCGCGAAGAGAAACGGGCGATCTTTCGTAACCAGTGTCAGGTCGTACCAATGACGGCCGCGTTTCAGGTCGACGAGCACCGGATCATTTCCGAGTTCCTCCGCCATCTGCATGTGGCGCATCACTTCTTCCGCCGTATGCACGAGGAGATATCTTTGCGGAAATCCTTCGAGGAACGCCTTGAATTTGCTGCCGGTAACGGGCGCCAGTGAACGCAATCGTGCCAGCTTTTCGTCGTTAACTTCGGTGTGCACTCGCTGATCGGCGCTGCGGTTCAGGTAATTGTCCGCAGCCATGTAGAGTTGCCAGACGTTTTCCGCCTTCCACGGAGTGAGCGCCTCAGGATTCACCGCTTTGATGTCTGCATACGTAAGCAGAGCGAGCATCTTCAACCGCTCGGGAGTCCCCATCTTCTCGGCGAAGGCAGCAACTGTTCCAGGATCAAAAATGTCCCGTCGCAGCGTTGCCGACAACTCCAGATGATTCCCGATCAGAAACACCACCTCAGCTCGTTCTTTCGGATCAACATCGAGCCGGTCCATAGCCTGATTGGCGATGTCCAGACTCGTCTGAACGTGATTGCCGTTCGCCACTCCTTTTCCCGTGTCGTGGAGTAACAGCGCAAGGTAGAGCAGTTCCGGATCCTCGAGTTCACCGAGCAATCCGCCATAGCGCTTATCCCATTCCGATTGAGACGTCTTCAGACGATGCAGGGACTCGATTGCAAGGAAAGAATGCTCATCCACGGTGAAACGATGATAGAAATCGCGCACCACCAGCGAGTCAATCAATTTCAACTCAGGCAACAGCAACGTGAGCAGGCGCAGAGAGTGCATCGCGCGCAGAGCATCGGCAGCATAAGGCTGTAACAGTGTTTCCTGCAGATACAACCATAGTTCCGCGCCCCGCGGTGGAGTCGCGGCAAGCGCTGGAAGTGCTTGTTCGATGCGGTACTCCGTGGTGGCACTCAGCTTCAATCCATGGTGTGCCATGAAATGAAATAACCGAAGCAGAACTTCGGGGTCCTGCAAGGCAGACGGCTGTTGCAGGAAGATGAGTCCGTCGACGACCGAGAAGTCCGCCGTTGTAAGCCGGGATCGCCAACTTTGCACCTGGCGATAGAGCGCCGACCACGCTTCCGGAATCTCTTCCAACAATTGCGTGACTGTACGTTGCACAGAGCGGGCATGGCCAAAGTAGATTCGCATCCAATCGGCGGCCGAAAGTTCCTCAGCACCCGGCGCTCCGATTTGCCGCGCGGCCGCTTCATCCTGCGCTTCCCAACTCAGCGTGTTGTCATCGCGCCCGTGGCGGAAGTGAAGAAAACATCGTGCAGACATCAAGAAATCGAGGGCTGAATCGAGTTGCTTGCGAACTGGCGGACGCAGCGAACTGGCTTCGGGCCAGTCCCGCAGCTTGTCCATGGCGGAAATCAGCGCGAGCCAGCTGGCAACATTGCAGTCGCGTAGCCCGCCCGGAGCCTCTTTCAGATTCGGTTCCAGGTGGTAAAGAGTCATCCCATATTTCGAGTGACGCTCGCGCGTCACTTCGGCCAGGCCTTGAAGCAAGACCTTCGATTCCTTCATGACCAGCTTGGGAATCACTTTGTCGTGGAGTTTGCGGAACAGGTCGCGATCCCCCGCTAAGTAGCGGCAATCGAGCAGGGAGATTGTGAACTCAGTATTGTTAGGATCGTAGCGCTCGCACTCCGAGAGCATGCGCGAAGCCGGACTCAATTTCAGCCGAAGATCCCACAACTCCTGCGAGAAGCGCCGGACCGGATCTTTGAAAGCTTGCTCCGCATCTCGATCATTGAAAAGGAACAAGAGATCGATATCGGAAAAAGGAAACAGCCAGCCTCGGCCAAACCCTCCGGTGGCGACGAGAGTGAAATTCGCGGGGCGAGATTCGTCGGACGAAACGATGTCGCGCCACAGCCTGGCAAGAATCTCTTCCACCATGCGTGTGCGTTGGGACACGCAGGCCCGCCCGTCTCCGCTGGTCTCAAACTCTCGCTGGATGCGTGCCGATTCGTCGCTGATAGAGCCCCGAAGTTCGCCGATCAATGAGGACGCTGCCACCATGAAAGATTCACCCCGCAGCGCCTGCCGCCGGGTGCGTTGCCTTTGAATCTCATCCCGGCAAGATTCCGTTCAAGCCGACGCGAAGTCTACAGCGCCCCTTCCCCGCGCTCGTCATTGCGGATGCGGATGGCCTCATCGACGCGCGACAAAAAGATTTTGCCATCTCCGATCTTGCCAGTGCGTGCCGCTCCCAGAATGGCCTGCACCGCTTTCTCGACCAGCGCGTCAGGCAGGACCATCTCGAGTTTGGTTTTGGGGATAAGATCGACGCTGTACTCGCGCCCACGGTAGACCTCGGTATGCCCCTTCTGGCGGCCATGACCGCGCACTTCGAGCACGGTCATACCCTCAACACCGATTTCCTGCAACGCAGTTTTGACTGCGTCCAGCTTGGAGTTTTGAATCACCGCTTCGACCTTTGTCATGATATTGGCAAGTCCTATCTTCGAATCTGCTCGCCGACTTCAGTTCCGGGTTGTGAGACTCAGACCAACCCTCAAGCGGGCGTTTCCCAATAGTAACCCTCTTCTCCGTGCTGAGAGAGATCCAGCCCTTGCAGTTCTTCCTCCTCAGAAACTCGTAAGCCAATGGTCAAATCCACCAATTTCAAGATCGCGAGCGTGCCTACGATGGCGATGCCCCACGCAATCCCGACGCCGATCGCCTGATTCAACAACTGGTGCGGATTTCCTTCAAGCAAACCCGACGGAAGAGTATGGGCCTGCGCATCTTTAAAGACTGGATTAACAGCGCTGACAGCGAAAACTCCTGTCAAGAGCGCTCCAAGCGTGCCGCCTGCGCCGTGAACGCCGAACGCATCGAGCGAATCGTCGTAGCCGAATTTCGCCTTGACCACCGCCACCATCCAATAGCAGAACACACCGGCGATGAGACCAATGATCAATGCGGGCATGGGCTTTACGAATCCGGCCGCCGGGGTGATGGCCACGAGTCCTGCCACCGCGCCGGAAATTCCACCAAGCACACTCGGCTTACCGGTGCGGATCCATTCAGCCCCGGCCCAACCCAGAGCGGCGGCGGCAGCAGCGAAATGCGTAGCTACGAATGCGCTCGTGGCGAGACTGCCTGCTCCCAGAGCGCTGCCTGCATTGAACCCGAACCATCCCACCCACAGCAGGCACGCGCCGATAAAGCTGAGCACCACGCTGTGCGGCGGCATGGCTTGTTTGGGATACCCCAGCCGCTTTCCCAAATAGAGCGCGCAGACCAGCGCCGAGACTCCCGACGTGATGTGAACGACGGTGCCGCCCGCAAAATCCAGGGTCGGGAAACGCCCGCCCAGCGAGGCATTCAACAGGCCTCCCTTGCCCCACACCATGTGCGCCATCGGGTTATACACGATGATGGACCACAAGATCATGAACACCAGCATCGCGCTGAACTTCATGCGCTCTGCAAACGCGCCTGCGATCAAGCCCGGTGTGATGATTGCGAACATAAGTTGATACACCATGAAAGTCTGCGCCGGGATTGTGGCGGCGTAGTCGGTGTCGGGCGCAGATCCGACACCTTTCAGGAAGAGGTTCTGAAAGCCTCCGATGAAGCTGTTGCCGGATCCGAACGACAGGCTATAGCTGAACAGACCCCATAAAACCGTAATCACCGCCATCAGAGCAAAACTCTGCATCATGGTGCCGAGTACGTTCTTTTTGCGCACGAGGCCGCTGTAAAACAGGGCCAATCCCGGGCCGGTCATCATAAGAACCAGAGCCGCGCTGGTCAGCATCCACGCGTTGTCGGCAGAACTCTTGGCTTCGGCGGTCTGTTGCTCGAGCTTGGCAAGCCGCGCAGCGGTATCGGTGGACGGGCTTGGATTTACTCCGCTGGTTTGTGCGCAGACCACTTGCGCGAACGTCAGGATCAAGACAGCTGTCACCGCAATGGCGATCAGCTTTTCTCGCATGGACACTGTAGGATTGTTCTCCCGTAGACGCAGTCGCGTCGTTGCACACCTATTCGACGACGCCTCACTGTAACGTCCGCCATCCCTTCCCGGAAATCGAAACTATTTATCGTCCCTATCAGGTTTTGTTATTGAATTTTGCGCTCGGAGAACGGATTGAACCCTTAGAACTTGAATTGCACATCGAGTTGCATGCGGCGGGGAGGCTGGGCGGCGACCGGCTTTCCGAATAGCGAAGAGGAGATAGCCCCGATATAGGTCACATAATTCGGATGATTCAGGACATTAAAGGAGTTCAGCGACAGCGAGATCACTTTGGTTTCCTTCTTTGCCTTGGAAAGAGGAAAGTCATGCGACATGTTTAGATCGAGATCAATCATTCCCGGGCCCGGCATCGTGTTTCGGGAGATTCCTGCAGGGCGATCGTTCACAATGCCATCATGATTGTCATCACCGCCCGTTGTAATGTTGACCGGCTTTCCGGAATAGATCGACAACGCAACGCCCAGAGTAAAGAACTTGATCGCCTGAGTCGATGCGAGCAGGTCGAACTTGTGCAGCCGGTCGTTGTCTGATCGCCCCCAATCGGCCGCGGCGTTATAGCTGCTGGCGGGAAAGAAAGTGATACCGCTGGTGTTGTTGTCGGTGCGGCCGGTTGTGTATTGCACCTGCCCGGAGAAATATCTGTTGAGCTTGCCGCGAAAGGTAAGTTCCAAAGCATTCCCTTTTAGATAACCATCCGACTGCATCTCCCGCACCTGTCCCACGGTCGGATTAGGACGGAACACGCTACCGGGAAGCGGCGCATTGGCATCGATGGATCGAAAAGCATCGATCCCCCGGTTGCCGATGTAGACAGCGCTAAACGTCGTTTTCGCGCTGATCTGCCGCTCGACGCCGATGCTATATTGCAGGGCATAGGGAATGCGCGTTCGCGGATCAAGCGTCACGATGCTCGTCGGGACGGCGGAAAGATCGCCCGGTTGTACGGGGAAGTGGGCGGGAGAGTCGAGAATAAACCGAAGCAGGTTGACGCCATTAAAGTGAAGCAGGTCACCGATTGGACTGGGACCGGTTCGGTCGTAAAAGATTCCGGCACCGCCTCGGATCACCGTCTTGCTTTTCGCACTAGGCGCATAGGCGAAACTGATACGCGGCGCAAAGTTGTCGGAATCGTCATGAAAATAATTCTGCCAATAGTAGCGGACTCCCATGTACAGCGAAAAATTTGGTGTCAGGCGAATGTTATCTTCCACGAATCCACACAGCACTCTTTCAAGAAAGGCAACGTGGCCCTGGCCGGTCTGCACGAGATACGTGGCTGGTGTCGCGGAGGAATAGTCGGCGGCGCTGGCAAAGGTGTAGGTGCCGCCGCGGTTGGTGAAATCATCCAAGCCGCGTCGGCTGATGTCCGGAATGTCAATGCCGAAGCTGAGCTGGTGCTTGCCGTTGGCGTATGTGGCAAAATCGGTTCCGTCAAAGTGATACTCGGTACGCCGCGAATCCGCTTGCGCTCCGCCGGCGGTGAATAGGCCTGAAACTGCGATCTGGGCACCAGCATTGACGCTCTGAACAGAATTGTCGTAGTGCCCGACCAGGAATCGAAGCTGGTTCAGCCAGTGTGACGAGATCTGGTGCAAGTAGCTGACGTTGACCTCGTGCTCCAGAAAATGTGTGTTCGTTGCCGCGCTGGGAAGAGTATTGCCACCGACGTTCTGGTTCTTAGAGGATCGATGTTCGTAGGAGTAGCCGATCCAGAACTGGTCACCGTTAGCCAAATCGTGAAAGACGCGTCCGGATCCGAAGAAATGATGGGTGGGGTTGGGAACAGTCTGCACGATAGGTCCGAATCCCAAAAGCTCCGCCTCCGCGATGGCACCGGGCGCGATGACGGCTTGTTGATCATTCAGATCTTCATCGAGAGACAGCAGGAAACTGGTGCGCTTGCTGTGCCCGATCGGGCCGGTCACGGAGCCTTCGTAGTACTGCCTCCGCTCCGGAGGTTTCACGACAGCAAACGCGTTGCTCGCATCGAAGACGGAGTCTCGGAACAGGAAGTTTAAGGAACCGTGATAGTCCGAGGTTCCGCCCTTGGTGATGATTTCGAGCCGGGCGCGTCCGGGACGGGAGAAACGTGCTGAATACGGATTGTTGTTGATTCTGACTTCTTGCACCGCTGACGGCGTTACACCGGGTCCATTGGCTTCGATTCCGTTCACCACCAGGGTTACGCCGTTCGTCCCAGTGGCATTGTCGTCCAGAAACCGTGACATTGCGGTGATGTAGTCCTGGTCGAACACGGGGATGCGATCGAGCGCATTCCGGTCGATGGAATTCGTATTCTGATTGCTCTGGGTGTCGGTGCTGACCAGCGGAACGTTCTCGCCAGTGGCAACTGTCACGTTTTCGGTCTGGACCAGGATCGGCAGAACGACTCGGAGAGCCGATGTTCGCCGGGCGGTGATCGTCGCCTGAACGTGGGTAGTACGAAAACCCTCGGCTTCCACCTCGAGGTCGTACTTGCCGGTGCGAACATTGTCGAAGCGGAATGCACCGGTTGCGTCCGTCTTGGTTTCAAGAGCGGCACTAGCCTCCGTCGTTCGAAGTACTACTTGTGCTCCTGCAATAGAAGCACCGGAAGGGTCCAGGACGACACCAGCCAGAGAACGCGCGACGGCGGACTCAGCTCCGGAAGCGGCCGGCAACTGGTCTCCTTGAGCCCTGAGCAGGCAAGGATGCACGGCTCCCGCCAGCATCAGCAAGGTTGGAAGCAGATAGCGCAAGATGAAGTCCGATGAAGCTTTACGAGTCGATGACAGATCCCTAGGAGCATATCGAATCAATATCAAAATCTCCTGAAAGGCGATCTCGACGCCATGCCCCTACAGGATTCTACTTATGGCACATACAGTCAAAATAGGAGATCCTTAGCGTTCCACTCGTCTGAATAGATCCCAGAATTCCCCGCTTTGCGGGTTCCCCAAGGGAGGGCCACGTGTCAAAGGGTAAGGCAAAAGCGGCTACTACACTTCCCGGTCGGGTCGAAAAAGTCATCCGTCCTCATCCACAAAGTGGCGAGCCCGAAAAAGCGCAGATCTCTGTCGAGGGTGCGGATCATTTATACAAAGAGATCCGAGTTCCCAATCGATTGGTCGACGACAACGGACAGAAAGTAAAGCTAAAGCCGGGAGCCGAAGTCGACGTAACCATTGAGGCCGAGCCGGCAAAAAACACAGTTTCCTCCACGGACGAGGGCAGCTAGGCAGACTCCGTGACTGAAGTAGTTTTTCTGCGCTGTTGCGTTTCCTCTATTTTGCTGTGTTTTTGGGCGGCTCTGGAGCAGCAGGCGGCTTGGCGAATTTGGTATCGTCCACCGGGACGTTCTGCTTCAATTCGTTCACCTGAATTGTGAACCGTCCGCCCGGCCGAGCCAACGTCCAGCGGTACGGGACCTTCACTCCATCCACATCGCGGTAGTCCGCGTAGTCGATCTCAGTGGGGAGCCATCCCAGCGCCGTTTCGCCGAATCGCACCAACCGGACGAGCAACCCGTTTTGCTGATCGAAATACAGGCGGATCGGCGGCTTGCCCTCCCGTTGTCCTACTACGACATAAGCGTCATGATCGCCGATTTTCTCAGTCCCCTCGATTCGTGATTCGCTGAACATCTGCTTCAAGTGTGTGGCTAGATGCAGATCGGCATCGATCGCCGCGCCATCGAGATCGCTGCCGTGCATCTCTCGCAAAGGGTGCCCGGACATCCCCAGCCATCCTTCCCGGCCGTCAAAGGCCGTGATATTGTCGCCCTCGGCCATGTGAGTGAACGAGATGCGTTTGATTGGATCTTTCGCATAGATGTCGATCGGCAGTGACATGCCCCCGAAGTCGATCGTACCCTTCATGACGCGGCTGTTGACGTTTTGGATCGCGGCCTCGCCGCCGGCGGCTTGCACATATTTGTCGAGCAACTGCGCAGCGGTTGGGCCCTCATTGCTTTTCGTCTCCGCCGGCTTTGGCCCCGATTCCATCCCATGCGGCTCTCCCGGTTTGCCGGGAGGTTCATCAGCCATTACGGCTGGAATGGCGGCCGGATGGGCATTCCCGCCATGACAGGAATAGCAGGTAACTTCGCGATGGCCGTCGAAATTATTCTTGTTGATCGCGTACATCATCTCCATCATTTTCCGCGCCGTCTGCTTTGGCTTCTTGTCGTCTTTGTCGAAAGCGTTCTTGACGTGGCAGAACTCGCACTCAACCCCCAACGAAGCCGTGATGAATTGCATGGTCGGGAATACCTGCTCGGCTGGAATGCCCTTTAGAACCTGTATGTTCTTGAATTGCTCCTCGGCCTTCTTCGGGACAGTGGCCCCAACCTGGCGCGCCGGAGCGGGGACGAGCAGCCGTGATTTCCCTATACCGATAACGGGCGCGCACAACGCCATCAGCAGCGCGACTACGGACAGATGCATTGGTTTCAGATTCATCTCGGTTATTTGTCTCCTGCAGAAACTTCAGATTCTACGCGAATGTGCATTACGGTCTGTTGCTGTATACGTACTTTCCAGATTCCTCTGCCACCACAATGCGGTTAGGCAGTAGAGAATCGACTTTCGCCTTCAGATGCGCCGGCACAAAGAGGAAAATCCGACTGGCGCCGCTCCAATCCTGCTGCAGATCAGCATTGGTCAGATAAATGTGAGGAGCATCCGGGAAGGTCGAACCGAACCACATCGACGTCGTTCGTCCTTCGACCAGCTTTATGGGCGTGTCCAGATAAAATAAGAGCGACGAGCCGAATGCCTGATCGCCATAGATCATCACGGAATCCCCCGGGCGCTCTTGAGCAGCGATCTTTTGCGCGAGACCCCTCGACGAAAGATACGGTCCGAATCGCCCTAGAGCGATGTGCGCGGCTACAAGAAACAGTGTCATGCCCAGAGCCGTTGCCCAGGTGGCGGCGTAGTGCCGGCGGCGAATTCTCAGCAGGAAGGAATAAGCGGGTACGATCAGCAACGTCAAAGCTGCAAGCGCGGCCGGCAGCCTAAGCGCCGCGAAAGATTCGTAGCTTAGATCGAGCATGTGAGAAGTAGACAGCGTATCGGAACTCATATCGTGCTTCGCGAGCACGTTACCGATATCCGGCTCAAAAGGAAGGTGTCGCGACTGCCATAAAAGAGTCAGCAGCACCACGGCGGCCGCGAGTCCCACCACGGCCAGGACTCCGGAAGAAATTCGAAGCCAACCTTTTCGAACCCCGCTCTGGTATTCACTCCATTCACTGCGCGCCACACCTTCTGCGATCAGCATCATCAAGGGAAGGTAGGCGGGGAAAGTGTAGTACTCCTGATTCGTAGAGATCGCGAAGAAGACGAGAACGAGGCCTGCCAGTATCCAGCAAAGCAGTCGCGTGCGGGCAGAGAAGTCGCGCCGGGGGGCTTTCCGGACATCGATTATGGTTCGAACAGCCGCGGGCAGGTACAGACTCCAAGGGAACAGCCAAACCAGGTGCAGAGACCAGTAAAGCGCCCAAGGAAGCTTGTTGTAGTCGCGCGGATAGCGCTTTCCGAGAAATCTGAGGAAATGCTCGTTCACAAAGTAGAACCAGAAAAAGCCGTGACCACCCTGTCCCCCGGTATTGCGAAGGCCAGCCAGGATGTGCCAGGGAGCCGCAATCAACAAAAACAGCGCAAGACCTGAGCCCAGGCGAAATTCGCGCCATCGGCGCCATTCTCCAGTGACCGCAAGATAGATAAGGGCCGCGCCACCGGGAAACGCGAGCGCGATCAAGCCCTTCGTTAAGACTCCAAGCGCTATCCACGCGTATCCGGCATACCAGCGCCAGCGATCTGTTTGAGATTCGAGAGCGGTCAAGAAGAAGTACAAGGAGGCTGCGACCAGCGCGCTAAGCAGCACGTCAGGAATCAGGATTCGTGTAAACAGAAAAACTCCCACAGCCGTGTACACAAAGAGAGCAGCATAAATTCCGGCGCGTTCGCCAAATGCGCGGCGACCCCAAATCAGCGCCAGGACGCCTAGCAAGAGCACGGAAATGGCCATGGGTAGGCGCGTAGAAAATTCGTTGATGCCAAACAAGTGATAGCTGCCCACTACCAGCCAATACGGCAATGGCGCCTTTTCCAGATAGCGAACGCCGTTTATATGCAACGTCACATAGTCGCCGCTGGCGAACATTTCGCGGGCGGCCTCGGCGTGCGTGCTATCGGCATCATCGAGCAAGGGTGGAGAAAACAGGGATCCCAAAAACACTGCGGCGAAGACGACAGCCAGCATCCAATAGGATGCGGCGCGCAATCCTGCCGGTACGCTGGCTTGAGTTTCACTGACTTGGACTGTGGAGGTAGGGCTCAAAATGGAGTGGACCCATACAAGGGTACAGAGGATGGACCAGGACCCGCAAGCGGAGATGCTTTAACGAGTCTGCGACTCTCCATTTCTCTCAAAGAACTTCCACTTGTCCATTCCCGCCGGTACGGCCACATCGAAGAAGCCAACCATCATTTCGTCGGAAGTCTGATCGCCCCATGTCACCGTCTTCGTGGGATCAGGATTGTGCGGATTGTTCTTCGAATTGTCGTACCAGGCGATCGCGCGCAATTTCGTTCCCGCCTTCAGCAGACGCGGCTCGGCCAGCCGGTAACTCAGTTGCCAATGGAAGTGATAGTTCACTCGCAGCAACACTTCCACGCTGCGGTCGTCATGCACAATGTCGTACTCGAAGCGCTTTCCGCGCAGATGCATGTGAGGAAAAAAGCTGAGCAGAGTCGCATCGTTGGGAAGAGTGCCCTGAACTTCTACCCGGAAGTCATCGGCGCCGGGGGGAATGATCAGAGCGTGATTGTTCAATTGCAGCGTGATGACTCGTTGCTTAGGCGGAGTTTTCGCAAAGACCATGCCGACGCCGGTTTGATCCTCGGCTGCGGTGCCGTTGGTCGTGTAGTGCATTTGAAAGACCAGGTCCGAGCCGGCCGGAACGAATTTTGCCATTCCATCCGGCCATTGATCCGGGGAACTGCCAGGTGCATACACCAGAAGCAGGTCGCTGGTCGTTTCGTGCGCTTGGCGCCGCTCCATGGGATCCTCGAGCGTCGAAGCCGTGAACGACTCACCGATCGGGGCATGCCGGAGCCACGGCGAATCCGGCGGCCGGATATACACCACCGCGTGATGCACATGCGCCGGACTTCCCGGGCGAAACTCCGACATCTGGACCCAGCGGTCCTCGGTGAAATGCGTAGGCACGATCTCGTACGTATATTCGACCTCACCTCGCGCGGGAATCTGCACCGGTTTCGGCATTCTCACCACGAGATTCGGCTGAGCAATGTTCCATCCTCTAGCCCAATCTCTTGCCGGCGGAGCATCCAGCGAGTTCCCGGCAGGCGCGCCCGCCGCCACCCAGGCAGAAATCATGCTGATCTGCTGCTCCGTCAACGAAGGGTCGTTGGCAAAACGGCCGTACCGTGGATCAGCGAACCACGGCGGCATCATCTTCATTTGCACTTCATGCGCAATCGCATTTGCCCACGGGCGCGTTTGCTCGTAGGTGACCAGAGGCATCGGTGCGACTTCTCCGGGACGATGGCAGCTCTGACAGTGATCCTGGAGAATCGGTAATACGTCCCTGTAAAAAGTCGGCGCTGGTGCAGGCGGAGAAGCTCGCTGGAACCCAAGGCTCGAGCAGACGACCAGAGCGATGATTCCCAGGATCCCCGCAAACTTAGCCATACAGTAATTCTAATTCGATCACTGGTTCTGCAATGTCCGCTCGCGTTTCTCTTCCCTGCGCCAAAATGCTACATTCAGAGGTTCATGTCTGCCCCAAATTCCATCTTTGTCCGCGCTTGCAAGTCGCAACCTGTCGACCGTACGCCGGTATGGTTCATGCGCCAGGCTGGGCGCTACATGCCCGAGTACCGCGCGATCCGCAAGCAGCATTCTCTCCTTGAGATATGCAAGAAGCCCGCATTGGCCGCGCAAGTCACGATCGAGGCAGTGGAGATTCTTGGGGTCGACGCAGCAATCATCTTTGCGGACCTGCTGCTGCCTCTCGAGGTCATGGGCCTACCCTTTCACTTCTCGGCGGGTGAAGGCCCAGTTATCGAAAAGCCCGTTCGCAGCAAGGAAGATATCGCGAACCTGCGCACCGACCGCGCCACCGAACTCGGCTATGTTTCCGAGGCCGTGGCATTAGTGGCGAAGCACTTTACCGGCCGCGTGCCTGTCATCGGATTTTGTGGCGCTCCATTCACGCTGGCAAGTTACATGATTGAAGGCGGAGGCTCCCGCAACTACGTCCACGCGAAAAAGATGATGTACAACCACGCCGGCGAGTGGGACGCGTTGATGACGAAGCTCGTGTCAGTAACGACCGAGTACTCAGCAGAGCAGGTGCGCGCTGGTGCCGACGCCATCCAGATTTTCGACAGTTGGGTGGGATGCCTGAGCGTCGAAGACTACCGGCGCTACGTCCTCCCACATGTCAGCGGCATGGTGAAGAAGTTGAAGAAGACCGGAGTGCCCATCATCTACTTCGGCACCGACAGCGCTACACTCTTGCCCGCAATGAATGAGACAGGAGCGGACGTCATTGGCTTGGATTGGCGCATTCCTCTCGATGAAGGCTGGGAACGGCTCGACTATCACACAGCCGTGCAGGGAAACCTCGACCCGGTCTTACTGTTCGCGGAGTGGAATGAATTGAGATCGCGCGCGGAAGATATCCTGCAGCGCGCTGACGGACGCCCCGGGCACATTTTCAATCTCGGGCACGGCATCCTCCCGGAAACCCCGGTCGACAACGTAAAGAACCTCGCACATTTTGTGCAGGAGTACTCGCCGACGAGAAACGGTAAGCTCGAGGCCGGAACTCGCCGGCGATGACCCGCATCGCCATCATCGGCGGAGGTATTTCCGGCCTGTCTGCTGCCTTCGACCTTGAGCAGCGCCGCCAGACAGCGCACGACGTTGAATACACTCTCTACGAATCCTCTTCACGACTGGGCGGCGTTCTCCGCACGGAAAAAATCCACGGATGCGTGGTTGAGGCCGGGCCAGATTCCTTCGTTTCCGAAAAGCCATGGGCAGCCGATCTGTGCCGATCTGCGGGGCTCGGAGACCAGCTGATCGGCTCGAATGACGCTGACCGCAAGACTTACATCCTGACTCGTGGCCGCCTCGTCGAGATGCCCGATGGACTGATGTTCATGGTCCCGACAAAGATCCTGTCCACGGGACTATCACCGCTTTTTTCATGGAAGACCAAGCTGCGGATGGCGGGGGAGTTGTTTCACCCTCCACGTGCACTCGATCACGACGAGTCGGTGGCCGACTTTGTGGAACGCCACTACGGTCACGAGATGGTGGACCGCCTCGCCGATCCGCTGCTGTCGGGCATTTACGGGGGAGAATCCTCGAGCCTGAGCGTCCGCGCAGTGCTTCAACGATTCGCTGAGATGGAACGCACGCATGGCAGTCTCGGACGAGCGATGCTGGCGGCGCGCAAGAAAAAGTCGTCCGGGCCGCGAAAACCAGCGCCCCCGCTATTCACCTCGCTCAGTAGCGGCATGCAATCGCTGGCCGAGACAATCGTGTCGCGCCTCAACCCGGCATGTCTCGCAACCGATACGCCGGTCAAAGCGATGCAGCTGGAATCGGGAGGTTGGACTGTTTCCGTTGGCGCACAGGCCGAGCGCTTCGACGCTGTGATTGTTGCACTGCCCGGCCCGGCTGCGGCCAACGTACTGCGCGATGTGGGCAGTGATCTCTCGTCCGAACTCGGCGCGATTCAATACAGCTCTTCCATTACGGTGGCTCTCGCATACGACCTGGACGTACGGCACGCGCTTCCTCCCGGATTCGGATTTCTCGTTCCACGCAGCGAAGGGAAACGCTTGCTCGCCGCGACTTTTGTGCACAACAAATTCCCGCACCGCGCTCCGGAGGATCGGGCGCTGCTTCGATGCTTTTTCGCGGGCAGCAATGCTGAGGGTGTTTGGGATCTCACCGACGAGCAGATTGTTGGCGTCGTTCGTGAAGAACTGCAGCAGATCCTGGGCCCGCAGATCCGTGGTCTGCGGGCTGAGCCCCTGTTTGCCCGTGTCTACAAGTGGAAGTCTGCCATGGCGCAGTATGGAGTGGGACATCTTGAGCGTCTTGAAAGAATTGAAACCCTACGTAAGGCGATCCAGGGCTTGGCCCTGGCAGGGAATGGATATCGCGGAATTGGCGTTCCTGACTGCGTGCGTTCTGGTCGTGAGGCCGTGAAGCAGTTGCTTGCCTAGGCCGGTACCGATTTCTTTTGCGCTTGACCGCGCTTCAAATGAGCCACCACCAGGCGGATTTCATCGTAGGTGATTTCAGGCGGGAGCACATCTTTCAAGGGCTTCAGTCTTTCAATATTCTCGAGTCCGGCACGAATGCACGCTGCCTCGATTACCGAGTGCCGGGTGCGATCGATCCAGCCAGGTTGGTACTCCACCTCACCCGTTTCCACCAAGGTGGCCACTGCATTCACCACCGTTCTGAGTTGCCGCCCGCGAATCTGGGCAATTTCCTCCAGAGTCTTTCCTTCGGAAAGGAGCTGCAGAGTCTCCAATGCCGGAACGGTTTTCTGCTGTGGCAGCGCCGACGCGCGGGCACCTTCGCAATAGCGTTGCAGCGCCGCAAGAATTTCCTGACCGTACGTCGCAGCCTTGCGCTCGCCGATGCCGGTGATGGTCCGCAACTGAGCAATCGAGGAAGGTCGAATCCTGCAAATCTCTTCCAGAGTTGCGTCATGCAGCACAACATATGCGGGCATGCCCTGTTCTTTGGCCGTCTTCCGTCGCCATTCGCGCAAATAGTCTCGCAAATCGGCGTCTGGCTCCATCGCAGCCCGGGAATACGTGGGAACCGCAACGGCCTTTCGCACCGGCGCTTGACTGGCCGCGATGGTCATCCACTCGGGAACACTGGCGCAGACGTCGCACGCTCCGCACGAGGTCCATTTCGGAGTCTCGCCGAAATGAGTGCAGATCTGGCGATGGCGGCAGTGGTTCGATTCCGCAAAATCTCGAATCCTGTAGTATCGCTGCCAGGCACGATCGCGCTCGGCAGCATCGGTAATTTGATTCGCAAAGAAACCAAGCAGCCCGGCATCCTGCTTGCGCCACAGCAATACGCAGTCGGCCGGATTCCCATCGCGCCCAGCACGCCCTGCCTCCTGATAAAACTGTTCGACCGACTTGGGCAGGGCCAGATGGATCACCGCCCGAACCGTAGCCTTGTTGATCCCGAGGCCGAACGCAATGGTGCCGACCAGCACTCGCACTTCGTCCGACATCCATCGTTCTTGATTCCGGCGCCGCTCGTCCGCCTGCATTTTGGCGTGGTACGGAACCGCTTCGATGCCCTCGCCTGCCAGGAAATCAACCGTCTCCTCGACGCGACTGATAGTCGGAGAGTAGACGATCACATTTCCCTCTCGGTAATGGCGTAGCGCTGTGACAAGCAGAGAAGTCTGGTTGGTGTTATCGCACGCACGGACGAGATACCGCAGATTGGGCCGGTGAAAACTGGCGATGTATTTATCCGGACTCTTTAACGCCAGTTGCGCAAGGATGTCATGCCGCACCTGGCGGGTGGCGCTGGCTGTAAAGGCGGCAATCGGCCGGTCGGGGAACTTGTCGCGCAAGCGGTTCAGTTGCCGGTATTCGGGACGGAATTCATGGCCCCATTCCGAGATGCAGTGGGCTTCGTCGATAGCAAAGAATGAGACAGGCACATGCTGCAACCACTCCAATGTGTCGCCCCGCTGCAGTCGCTCGGGAGAAAGATAGAGCAGACGGAATGCGCCACGGCGGGCCTCACGCACCACGCGGCTTTGTTCCTCGCTGCTGAGAGTGCTGTTGAGAACCGCTGCTGGGATCCCCATCTGAGCAAGTTGGTCCGCCTGATCTTGCATCAGAGCAATCAGCGGGGATATCACTACAGCGGTCTTCTCCGACATGACTGCCGGCAACTGATAGCAGAGGGACTTCCCTCCGCCGGTCGGCATCACGACGCATGCGTCATGACCAGCCAGGAGGCTGCGGACGATGCGTTCCTGTAAAGGCCGGAATGTGCTGTAACCCCAGTAGCGGCGCAAAGGAGTGAGCAGATCTGCCTCTGGGGTCATTGGTTCAGTATAGGGTGTGCCGTTGAGATGGACAGCTGGCACTCCACCATTCTCACCGTTTGGCTCCCAAAACAGGAAGGGCGCAATTCTGTTGACGCGGATTGGCGGCTGACATCAATCATTGGGATGATGAGGTCCGGGATGACCCCGGATAAATCCGGTCAAAAGCTGCCCAAACCAGTGTGAGCACCGCGAAGCATAACAGGCTGCCCTCAGGGCCCACGGAGCCTCCCGTCAGCCAGGCCGGGCCACGCAGCGAGGAACTCAATAGATGTCCGGGCCAAACTGTCCCGCTGTCAGGAACCGAATAAAAAAAAGTCTCTCCCCAATCCCAGGCAGCATGAAATCCGATCGCGAACCAAAGACTTCCCGTGCGCCGCAGCGTTAAGCAGAAGAAAAGCCCGATGAGAATAGCAGTCAGAACGCCAGACCAGCGCTCCCCTTCGTTCCCGCGATGGATGAGTCCGAAGATGCATGAAAGCACGAATGCAGCGGGCCAGAATCCGATACCTCGCGCCAACGTGAACTGCGCATAGCCGCGAAAAAGGAAATCCTCAAACAGACCGACAAGCACGAAATAAATCGTCCAAAAGGCAACGAAGCGCAGCAGCCGTTTTCCATGCAAAACGATGTGACCGAAAGAGAACGCGTGCGCGCCGTACAATCCAACGATCACCACACTAATTGCGACAAACCCCCACAAAGCGCCCATCCAGAACCGACGCCCGAAGGCTTGCCTCCCCGGCAAACCGTAGGCGCTCCATGGGCGGCGTTCGACTCGAATCAGCACTACGGCTGGGATGACTGCTGCCAGAAGATCGCCGACTTCCTCGAGCATCCTTGACCAAAGATCACTGTCGCCGAAGCCGTGAACCCAGGCGAGTTGCACAGCAAATTTCTGGATCGTTAGGAAAGCTACAAGATAGAACACGAAACCCCAGCCCGGCCGAAGACCATCTGGTCCAAAAAAGAGAGTCTGCGCATACGACGGTTCGGTTGCGGCGGCAAACTTCGGTTCTTGCGGTGATCCCGCGCCGGGATGGCCTTTCGCGTCGATTTCAAGATCGCTCATGCGTGAAACTTCGCTTTGCTAGCCTCCGACATGGTAAAACACTCGGCTTGACCTTATGGGCCCATATTTCACACGCGAGCGTTTTGGACGTCCTCAATTTCTTGCCGCACTGATCCTGCTGGCATTCCTGGCACAAGCGCTATGGCTAGTTCATGTTGAGCTGAGCAGTGCGCAAAGCATGGACGGGGAAGAAGCCCTTCGCATCGGCGAGGGACTGAAGCAGTGGCACGGACAAGGCATCGCGAGCGCTCCAGTGAGCGATCCAGTCGACGATCCCTTCGTCCATCTATCCCAAAGCAGTGAAAATGGATTCGACACCGAGCACTCGCCCTTGCTTTCTCTGGTTTCTGCGGCTCCGCTCCTGGTTTGGCCAAGCCATCTTAATGCTGAGTCGGCGACTTACTGGCGATGGCTTCCGAAGCTCCCGTTCCTGGCGTGCGGTTTGTTTCTGGGTGCGTCGCTTTGGTACGTTGCCCGCCGCCTTTGCGGAAATACCGGGGGATTCATCGCTCTTACGCTCTATGCCTTCTCTCCCTCGCTAATCCAAGCGGCCGCCGTTTGGCACACGGAGCCCGAGATTGTCGCCGCATGGGGAGCGTTCGGAACGATCTTCACGGCCATTGCCGTGGCTCACACGCTATACGCCCCGCGCGAGGTGGTGCTGTGGAATTGGCGGCGCATCGTGCTGCTCGGAGTTTCTCTTGCGATCGCTATCGGATCCCAATTTTCCATGATGATTGTCGTGCCGATGGCTCTGATTTTCCTGCTCTACGTCGCTCCGGTACGCAGGCGTGCCGGGCTGGTCATCTGGATCGCTGCCTGCGTGGTCGGGCTGATCGTCCTCCTCGGAATTTATTTCTTCCATCTTAGGACGTTTCTTGAAAGCCTACGCCACGCCGTTTTTCTGGGACTCACCTGGCGAGGGTTTACGGTACTCGCAGTCTATACACAAGTAGCAAAGCAGATCGGGGGAGCATTCTCCGTCTTTGTGGTAGCGCTTCCGGTCACCCTGATCACTTACTGCCTTTGGCCGCGATCACGGTACTTTGGCAATACGGCGCCGCTACTGGTCGGCGTCATCTTTTTGATTCTGGCAATGGCGACTCCGCACACGGGCGGAGCAGGATTTCTACTCGCCGCAATTCCATTCTTGCTTATTTTCGTTTCCGGAGTGCTGGCTGACCTGCTGGAAACCAGGCATCGACCCGCGATTCTGGCTGCGGTGCTGACACTCTTAGTCACCTATATTGCAGGCACTCTGCTGGCTCTCGCTCGAGTGACACGAGGCTGAAGCGCCAGGAATTCAGCTAGGCACAACCGGCCGCTGTTCGGCCAACTGGTGCGATAAAAAGTCCAGATACTCGGTCATGCCCTCGCCGGTCTTGGCCGAGAGACGGACAATCTGCATTCCCGGTCGCAGGGATTCGATGCTCTTCCGCGCCGCGTTCCAATCAAATTCCACAGCGGCGGAGAGCTCGTTCTTCGTGATCACCGCGACGTCTGCGCTGTTGAAGATCGTCGGATACTTCTGCGGCTTGTCCTCACCCTCGGTCACCGACATCAAGACCAGCCGTAGATTTTCTCCGAGGTCATACGAGGATGGGCAGACCAGATTGCCGACGTTCTCGATGAAGAGAAAATCGAGTTGATGCAGATCCCAGTCCTGTAGCGCGTTTTGAACCATTGCCGCTTCCAGGTGGCACAGTGTTCCCGTTGTAATCTGTTTGACTGGTGCCTTGCTGCGAGCGAGACGCACTGCGTCGTTCTCGGTAGCCAGATCTCCGACGAGCGCGGCGACCCGATAGCGCGGTCGCAACTGGGTCAGTGTCTTTCAAGAAAGGTCGTCTTTCCCGAGCCCGGGCTTGAGACCAGGCTCACGACGAACACACCGGCAACATGGAACTGATCCCGCAGAGCCCGCGCAATCACATCATTCTGCTTCAAGACATTTCGGCGTACTTCAATCAGGCGCGGCTCGCTCATCCTCTACCTCCAGCGCAAAGACCTCTAATTCCTTTCCCTGAAGTATTTCCCCAGTCGGCGATCAGCACTCTGGACAACTAAACGACTGCACCGACTCCAGCACGCGCTTTTCTTTACATTGCGGACAAAACACCGTGACAGGAACTTCCTCAATCAAAAGTCGAGATCCTTCGAGGGGCGTATCCTGGCACGCTACCTCATACGAGAAAAGCAGCGCATCTTTCACGACCCCAGACAAGGCACCCAGCCTGAGATGCACGGCGCTCACCTGCACGTTGCGCTGCCTCGCCTCATCCATCGCAGCTTCCACGATGCCCATCGCAATCGAGAGTTCGTGCATTCGTGTCCCTGCGGCCAGTCTTATACAGCAGTGTAACGCTTTTGGAGAGGCACGCTGACCATGAGCAGCTGTCAGCGCGCGAAATGGATAGTTACCGATTGCGAAGTGTAGGACTCAGCCTCTCCTTGAGGCATCTGGATTTGCAGTTTCCCGCTCCTGTTGAGGGTTCCGCCATCAACGGATGATACCTGGCCAGCATTCCAAACCCCCAGTTCGTAGCGGCTTCCCGCCCGCCCTGAGACTCCCATGGTCAGCTGATTTCTGGCGGCATTCCACGATTCCGAAATCACACGCAGGTCCCGACTCGCACTACCAAGCGGCGGCAACTCGTTCGTCACTGTCAAGCCAAAGTCATTCCTCACGCGAATTGTGAGCGCATTCGAGCTGCCAGAGACGGGGAAACGAACGAGCACGTGCTGATCGTTCTGATTCGGCTGTACTTTGAACACGAGGGGCCGCCCGTTCAGTTCTACGCTGACGACTTCGGCGCGCAAACTTAGGGGGGGCGAGAACTCGAGCCAACAGTCGCCGGTCCCGCTTCGATCGGCTTCAATCGTCAAGGCGTCTGCGGACTTCTTGTAGTGAATATCCAGTCGTGCATCCCCGACGCGGATGTTGCGCATCGTGAATGAGGTCCAATCCGCCGGGATGTGCGGCGTCAGAGTGACTTGATGCTTCTCGGCATCGATTTGCAGTCCAAACAGCCCGCGCAGAATTGGGCTGATCACCATGGCGGACGACCATATCTGATGTGGAGAACTCGTCGCAAACGACTGGTAGTAATCTCCCGACAGCACTTCTGTATAGTGGCCGAGAGCGCCATCAAAGCCAAGCAAGGCGTTCGCCCGCAAGTTCTCATAGGCCGGGAAAGCGCGATGGTAGCGGTATTCGCCGACCGATGCCCAACCAGTAAACAAAGGCCAGACCGCACCGTAGTGGTAACCAGAACCATCGTAGACCTTCGAATGGTTGGAGATGATCCGCATGCCCCAGTCCGTTTGATGATCCTCGGCCGCGAGTTTCGAAATGGTTTGGTCAGCGTTATTTGGTTCCGCTAAACCAAACCACATCGGTACGGTTGTAAGCACACTCAACTCATCAATCCGCTGATTATTCTGATTGAGCGCAAATGCATAGCTTTTGGCTTCCGGAGACCAAAAGGCACGATCGAGCAACGTGCGGCTCTTCTCGAACTCCGCGGCCAACTGCTTGCTGACGTCATCCTTTCCCGCCAGTCGCGCCAGGTTGGACAACGCATGCAGAGCCTCAACTCCGAGGCCAGCCTGGTAGTACTCATTCTTGACCGGAAGCAGAGGCCCACCCTCGACCCAGCCGTGGCCAACGCCTATGTTTTGCGCCAAGCCGTTCGAATCGTAGGTCGAACGCAGGAATTGATAGGCGCGCCATAAGTTGTCCCACTTCTGGCGTACGAAGGAAGTGTCCCCACTCTGGACCGCATAATCATTGACCGCAATGATGAACAGTGGTGTTGCATCGGCTGATGCCCACGGGTAGGGAAAGTCCTTGAACCACGGAACCAGGCTGGCGCTTTGCGAGATTTCGTGTGGAACCTTGCCGTCTTCCCGTTGAAACTTGCTGATGAAGGCGAGCGCTGCGCGGCTGGTTGCGAAATCTCCTTCCGCGTTCAGAGCAAACGAAGTCCACTCCGAATCACGTCCAAAAAACCATGCGAATCCCGGACGCTGACTCACGCCTGAGGTTCTGTACCCGGCAACGAGTCCCGTGCCCAGGTAAGGATTGTTTACCACGCCCTGCACCGTACTGATGCGCGCCCAATCATAGGCTTGCTGCAAGGCTGCATCCGGCAACTCAAGACCTACAGTTTTTTCGAGATAAGTACGGTAGTAATCTGAGGACTCGCGCTCCAGATCCGAATACGAACTCAGCAGATGCTCATATGTTTTCGTTGCATCTGCGGGCCCCGAAACGGATGCCCCGATCACCACAACCTTTGTTTCTTTTCCCTTTGGCGTGACTCCAAGGCGCATCGAGTCTTCGTCTGATGCAGAGTAGTTCGTCTGGTACGCCGCATGCGGTGCCTCAGCAGTTGGAGATCCCACGAAAGCAGCGTACTTGCGCGCTTCCTCACCCACTAAGAAGGCTCGCTCTTTCGCATCCCATGTCGAGTAGGTACCGCCGAGCCCTGCAGGCCACTCAAGTTGGAAGTCCGGGGTGAATGCCGCCTCGATCTCAAGCGGTTGCTCCGTTTCGACCTCAAGCAAAATCACAGCGCCAGGTTCTTGGACCGGCACGCACAAAGTCTCGCGTACTCGGAAAGAATCCCCGACGAACAGAATCGAGGCCGACTCCGGACGAACCGTCAGTGTCCGCGCCAGGCTCTCCGCAGGAAGGGCTCGATCTCCCACGTGAAACGTGAGGTGAAACTCACGGAAGATCTTCAGGGGGTAGACCCACGCCTCGACTCGGCCAGTCTCGTTCCCGAACAGTCCCGCGCGAGTTCCCACCACAGGCAGAAACTCCCACGTGCGAATCGTGCGCGTTAACTCCAAGCTCTGCTTTGTTTGGGCCTGGGACTGCAGACAGGGAAGGCATACCGCTGCCACGGAGGCGCCCAAAATGCATAGCCTCATCAACAAGCGCCGAATAAGCCTGGAATTCATTGCCTTAGTCTTCTGCATGAGGGATTTGCTTCCGCTAACGCTTGCCAACTCGCGGTTCCCTTGCATATAAGAGGGAAGGGCGAATCTTAGCACGACCAAGCGAGCCAGGTAGCAACCTCTTGTCTTCTTCACGCCGCGCGTTTCTCAGTTCACTCAGCCGTTCCGCGCTGGTTCTTTCTTTGGAAAACGTACTCGCTCTGGCGCGCCCGCGATGGTTGTCGGGCAATCCGCGGCAGAATGCGAATCCTCCGAAAGAGCAGAGTGCCGATCTCGGCATCAGCTTTCTCAACGTAGCTCGCGAGGCGGGGTTAAACGCAAAGACCATCTTCGGCGGAGAGCATAAGAACAAATATCTGCTCGAAACGACCGGGTGCGGAGTCGCTTTCTACGATTACGACAACGACGGCTGGCTCGACATATTCCTTGTGAATGGAACCCGACTCGAGGGCTTTCCCGCCGGCAGTGAGCCTGCGTCGCATCTGTTTCGCAACAATCGCGACGGCACCTTCACTGACGTAACTCTGAAATCAGGCGTCGCTCATTCAGGCTGGGGCCAAGGCTGCTGCGTCGGCGACTATGACAACGACGGGTGGGATGACCTGTTCGTCACCTACTTCGGCAAGAACGTCCTGTACCACAACAACGGTGACGGCACCTTCACCGACGTAAGTGAAAAAGCTGGTGTGGCGGGCAACGGCAAGCGCTGGAACACCGGTTGCGCCTTCGTCGACTACGACCGCGACGGCAAGCTCGACCTTTTCGTCGCCAATTACATCGACATGGATCTGGCCACTGCTCCGGTTCCGGAGTCCGGTCCGTGCCTCTACAAGAGCGTGATGGTTGCCTGCGGGCCTCCCGGTCTGCAGGGAGGCAAGAATATCCTCTATCACAACAACGGCGATGGTACCTTCGCCGACGTTTCGGAGGCAGCTGGAATTCTCGGCGCGAGCGGCACTTACGGATTGGGCGTCCTCACCGCCGATTTTGACAACGACGGCTGGCCCGACATTTACGTCGCCGATGATTCCACCGCCAGCGCCTTATATCAGAACAAGAAAAACGGGAAATTCCAGGACATCGCGATTGAGGCCGGATGCGCACTCAGTCCCGACGGCAAGCCGCAAGCCGGCATGGGCGTATCCGCCGCCGACTACGACATGGATGGCAATCTCGACATCGTCAAGACAAACTTCGCCGGTGATACGCCTTCTCTGTACCACAATCAGGGCGGCGCGAATTTCGAAGACACAACTTTCACCGCCGGACTCGGAGCGCACACGCAGTTCCTGGGTTGGGGCTGCGGCTTCTTCGACATGGATAACGACGGATGGCCCGACATCCTGATCTGCAACGGCCACGTCTATCCGGAGGTCGAGCAACTGAAGACTGAAGCCGGCTATGCCCAGCGCAAGCTGCTCTACCAGAATCTGCGGAACGGCCACTTTGCCGATGTATCGTTTCAGGCCGGGCCCGGTATTTCCGAACCGAGCCCGTCTCGTGGCGCGGCTTTCGGAGACTTCGATAACGACGGCGACATCGATATCGTGGTCAACACGGTCAACGATTATCCGCAACTCCTGCGATGCGATTCGAAACTCGCGCATAACTGGATCAAAGTTCGCACTCTCGGGACCAAGTCAAACCGCAGTGGCATTGGAGCGCGGCTCACCTGTGTCACGCGGCTTCCGGGCGAATCCAAGCCGCACCGCCAGATCGATGAGGTCCGCAGCGGCGGCGGATATTTTTCACAGAACGATCTACGAGTTCACTTCGGATTAGGCAAGGCCGAGAAGGTGGATTTGCTCGAGATCCGCTGGCCGAGCGGCCAGATGGATACTCTAAAAGACATCAAAGCTAACCAAGTCATTTATGTGAAGGAAGGCACAGGAATCGCGCGCACGATGGAATTTTCCAAGAACTCCAAGAGCGGCAAATAATGAATGAAAAAACACTAACCACAAAAGGCACGAAGGTACACCAAGGACTTCTCATTTTCCTTCGTGATTCTTCGTGTCCTTTGTGGTTCATGCAGTGCTATTTCTTGGAATCTGGTTCGGCTGGGGTGCCTTTGCCCTCGGTAAGCGTGTGAATCTGATCCATAGTTAAGTTCGAAAATCGCTCCGTCAATCCGCTGGGCCAGCGAATCTCCACCCATTCGACCTTGTCGACCTTCCCCAGCCCAAAGTGCACGCGCATATCGCTGTTCGAGATATAGCTGGAGCCGCTGCGCACTTCGTCCACAAGAATGCGCGAACCGGCCTTCACGCGAATCCGCGCCCCAATCCCATCGCGATTCGACTTTGTCCCCACCGCATGGATCGCGATCCAATGATTTGCACTCTTGACCTGGTTCACCAGCAGGCTCGGCGCGGCGTTCATGTTGTTGATCACCGCCGATATCCTGCCGTCATTCCATAAATCCCCAACGGCCATGCCACGAGAAGATGCTGCCGTAGTAATGCCAGAACCCGCCGACGCCGAGATGTCGCTGTACGTCCCATCCCCATTATTGTGAAACAGAATTCGCGGCTCTTTGTAGCTGCTGCCCAGATGCTGGCTGTCGACCTCCGGGTAAACGTGGCCGTTCACCAGCAGCAGATCGGGCCAGCCGTCGTTGTCGATGTCGAGGAACATCGTTCCCCATCCCAAATATTGTGTGTAGAGGCCTAGACCAGCCGCAGAAGTAGCGTCCGTGAAGGTTCCATCGCCATTATTTTTGTAGAGCGTTGAGGTGTCATCCGAGAAATTCGTCTTGAAGATATCCAGATGGCCGTCGCCGTTGTAGTCGGCAATCGTCGATCCCATGCCAGCCTGCTCTCGTCCGTCCTCGTTAAACGCCGCTCCTGCGGTCACGGCCACGTCGGTGAACGTCCCGTCGTGATTGTTGTGGTAGAGAATTGCCGGCGTGCTGTCGCACGCGATGTATATGTCAGGCCAGCCGTCCTCATCGAAGTCAAACGTTGAAACGCTGAACGCGTAATGACCGTCGGTGCGAAGGATATGCGCTCTTGTCGAGACATCTTCGAAGGTTCCATCGCCCCGATTGTGGTAAAGAATGTTTTTCGATCCCGCAAGCCCCCGCGGTCCGCACATCACAGGAACACCCTTCCAGAAGCAGGTTGGCCGGTCTCCAGGCGCAGGCGCGGTGGCGAGATCAAAATCCACATAGTTGGCTACCACCAGGTCCAGCCGGCCGTCGCGGTCGTAGTCCACGAATGCGCAACCGGTTCCCCAATCCTTGCCTGATCCAGCGACGCCGGCCTTCTCAGCAACCTCGGTAAACACGCCGTGATCGTTGTGATAAAGGCGATTCTTGCCGTAATACGTGACGTAAAGATCTTCCCACCCGTCATTGTCGTAGTCACCCACACACACACCCTGACCCCAGCCCGTTCCCGTCAATCCGGCTTTGTCGGTCACATCCGTGAATGTGCCGTCATGATTATTGCGGTAGAGACGATTGGTCGGCGCTTTCCCCGCGGGAAATCCGTCGAGCCTCGTTCCATTGACGAGAAAGATGTCGGGCCAGCCGTCGTTGTCGTAGTCGAAAATCGCGACACCATTGCCCGTGGTCTCGATGATGTACTTCTTAGTGTCGACGCCCCCAAAGACGTTCTGCGAGGTGAGGCCCGCTTTCTCGGCGATGTCGGTGAAGTTGGCGATTGGAGGAGGCGGAGCAGCAGCACTCTTGGATTGTTGGGCGCAAACCGTCAATTCCGAGTACAGGATGAATCCGAAGGCGAATGCGGACCGGATAGTGCGACGCGCCCAGACGCAAGGAATTTTAAATCGCATGGACCCCAATCGATGTTAGGGGTGGGCCTGCCCAGGGTCAAGCCTTCAGCCTCACGCAAGAGGTGACGGGCCTACGCCACGTCTACTTATTTCTCAGATGACGCACCGTCGCGCTCCCTGCGCGTCGCAGGCAGCAAAAAACGGCAGGGCCGACCCCCTGCCGTTCGCGAACCTGTCTTGCATCAGTTATTTCTTGTTGACTGCTTTCTTGAGTTCAGCCCCGGGGGTGAACTTCGCGACTTTGCGGGCAGCAATCTTGATGGTCGCGCCGGTTTGTGGATTGCGCCCATTCCGGGCCTTTCTCTGCGACACGGAGAACGTGCCGAAGCCAATCAACGCCACGCGATCTCCTTTGCGGAGTGCAGATGTAACGCTCTCAACGGCGGTATCAATGGCGGTCGTAGCCTGCGCCTTGCTGATTTCACACGCGCCTGCGATCTTGTCAACCAGATCGGCTTTATTCATAGTTTCTCCTCGCAGGTCTCTTTCATGCCCAGCCCAGGCCGGGAGGCAAAGTGGCGAGGGCTGAGTTGGGAAACCTGACCGCTAGGTATTCTCCTCCCTCTGCGGCGAATGTCAACTGTGAAAATCCGCGCCGGAAGCCTGTTTCACATCTGCCCGGCCCGAATTGGCCCTAGAGGAGCGGCTTTTCAGACCTACAGGCTGGAATTTCCTCCGCCTTCCACAGGTGCTCAGCTTCGTTCACAGGATGTACACAGCCGGTCGTGCATTCCAGCTTGCACAAACGCAGCCCTCCGGTGCAAAGTCAGATCAGAGGATTGTGTGGGGGCGGACGCCTTCGTCCGCCCCGCGAGCAAAGCGAGCGTCCGGAGAAACTGCCTATGCTGAAGAATCTCAACTCCCGGATGAGGATGCCCAGTTGATCAAGGCCCCAGTTCAAGTTTGCCCATTATGTGAAGGCACCGGGTGGAAGACTGTTTCGGCAGGCGACGGCATCCGTAGCCTCAACGACCGACGTGTCACCCGCTGCGATTGCCATCTGCGGGCGCGAGCGAATTCTTTGCTGGCAGCAGCCCGCATTCCGCGTCGTTACGAGCACTGTGAACTCACGAACTACGACACCGATTTTCCCGGAGCCCATCCGTCCCTCGCCGAGGCACACTTCGTCGCATCGAACTTCGCACAAAAATGCGACCCGCGCGGCGATAAAGGTTTGTTGATCATCGGCACGATTGGCACGGGTAAGACGCACCTCGCTGTCGGAATCCTGAAGGAACTGATCGTGACCCGAGGCATTCCGTCCCTGTTCTACGACTACCGGGAGTTGCTGAAGGAAATTCAGAACTCCTATAACTCCACAGTTCAGACCACGGAACTCGACGTGCTACGTCCGGTATTCGAAACCGACGTTCTGGTTCTGGATGAACTGGGCGCCGTGAAACCCACCGAGTGGGTCTGGGATACCGTCAGTCTGATCCTGAACACCCGCTATAACAACAACCGCACCACGATCATCACTACAAACTTCGAAGACCAGCCAGCAGCAGCGGTAGCTGTTTCGTTGTCCCCCGCGAGAGCCGCAAGCCGTAACGAAACGCTGGGGGACCGTATAGGCGAACGCATGCGCTCCCGATTGCACGAGATGTGCCGAGTCGTGACGATTGACGGAACAGACTTCCGCCAGAAATTCCGCAGCGCCAATTTCCGATAATTTCGTAGTGCCGGCGTCTCGCCGGTTGTGGCGAGTGCATCTTGCGCTGGCTGCGTCGATCTGACTGAACCCATCCCGTCGGATCGCACCTGCCGTGAGCTGAACCGACGAGATAACTCCGCTAGAATTGAAGTGTGCTGACGGAGCGCATCGAATTCACCCCGGACCGAGATGCTGACATATTCTCGAGCGTTCCTGCCAGCCCCGCCGTCTTCCACCTGCGTGGCGAGGATGCAACCGCTGAGCCCTACGTCAGCAAGACCGCCAACCTCCGTCGTCGCCTCCAACGCCTGCTCGGCCCTGTCGAAGAACGCACGAAGAAGCTGAACCTGCGCGATCGCGTCCGCATAATTGAATACTCTGCCACCGGCTCCGACTTCGAATCCGGATTCCTACTCTACCGCATCCTGCGCGAAGCATTCCCGAAGACCTACCAGCAGCGCCTGCGGTTCCGATTCGCACCGTTTGTGAAGCTTCATCTGGAGAACGAATACCCGCGCGCCTCCATCACCACGCGACTGGGGCGCCTGACCGGCCGCTCTCTCTTCTACGGACCATTCGTTTCCCGCGTCGCTGCTGAAAAATTCATGAACGATTCCCTCGACTTCTTCAAAATGCGCCGCTGCGTCGACGATCTGCATCCCGACCCTAAGTTCCCGGGCTGCATTTATTCCGAGATGAAGATGTGCCTGGCTCCGTGCTTCAAGGGCTGCACCGACAAGGAATATGAAGTGGAGGTAACACGGGTCCAGACCTATTTCGATTCTCGAGGTAACTCACTGCTGCGCCAATTCTCGGATGACCGCGAAGCAGCCTCGGCTAATCTGGCCTTCGAAGATGCAGCGGTCATTCACGCCAAAGTAGAGAAACTCAAACCTGTTCTGAGCCAACTCCCAGAAATCGTGCAGCGCCTCGACCAGCTCTCAGCGCTGATGATCCAGCCCAGTCACCTCGATGGATCGGTCACGTTTTTCCGAATCACGTGCGGCCGCGTCTCTGGCCCCATCCGATTCACTATCCAGCCTGCGGAACACGCAAAATCACAATCGATGGAAGCGCGCGTACAAGAGACGCTGCAGGCATTTCCGGCGGACATCCCGAAATCAGCGCTGGAAACAATGGAACATGTGGCCCTGCTGAAGCGCTGGTTCTACCGCGGAACCCGCTCCGGCGAAATCTTCCTTGCCGACGCCAAAGGAGAACTACCGATGCGACGCGTCGTACGAGGAATCTCGAGGGTTTTTCGTGGCGAAAACCTCGAGGCCACGAGCGAGTTGCCCGCAGCCACCCAGGAAAGTCAAATTAACCCTGCGCCGAAACCGTGACAGGCTGCAAGTGTCAATTGGCGACGCCGCGAACTGTGAAGGGCACGAGTTTACACGTGCCGTAGGAGCGCAGAGATTACCAGCGGTGTTAACAGTCTGCTGAAAACTCAATTTATAGGTGGTGCAGCGCTTTAAGCGCTCCGATAAAGGCTCTATTTTCGACCAGTGCTTTAGCGCCTGAGGCTTGCTTCCTGGAAGGGCGACCCTTACCGATTCTGCATCGTAGTGACTCTATACAACGCACTCGCATGCGGTCGCAAACTCACGTGAACCGCGTCAACCGCCTCGATCGACCTCCGGCCCCATAGGTCGTGCACTGCGGTCACCGTGCCCTGGATCTTCAGATCGCACCAGGAAATACTCGCCTGCTCCGCAGCTTCTCCCAGATTAAACGCGGCGACGTAACGTTCTCCGGCCTGCTTACCATCGGCCACCCACGCACGAATATTTCCTCGCTCCAGCACCTGATGTCCGCCGTGGCTGTTCTGATCCACATCCAGGACCTCCTGGTTCGTAATCAGCGCTTCGGTGGCGCTGTCGGTGCTCGGCAAGTCGCCGCCAAAGATCAACGGCGAACGAAAGATGCTCCACAAAGTCATCACGGTCTGCTGCTCATCTGCCGTGAATTTCGTCGGCGAGCCCCCACCTTCCCTACTCGTAACTCGCAGTTTGCCCAGAGGAAGCATGTCCGCGTCGGGCCAGGTGTCATTCTTCCCGACGAATTGAGCCCAGTCGCGAGTGAAATCGAACTGCTGGCGCAACAGTTTCCAGTCGTCCCAGAAGTCATCGGAGATGCGCCACATCTGCGCATATTTTTCAAAGAACTCTGCTTCCGAAATCGGAGCCGGACCAGGCGAGATGCTCAACACCATAGGCCGGCCAGTCTTTGGAATTGCCATGCTCAACGCCTTCATCTCAGCCGGCTGATAGAGATGGCTGCCCATATCATCGGCCTTGACGAAGTCCACTCCCCACGACGCATACAGGTCTGCAATCGAATCGTAGTACGCCTGCGATCCCGGTTTGGTTGTATCCACGCCCCACATATCCGGATTCCAGCGGCATGCGTTGTCTTTGTCCGCGATGTCGGCTGCGTGATAAGCCGTTCCTCTGATCGGAAGGTTTTTCTCGACCGCCTGCCGGGGAATGCCGCGCATGATGTGAATTCCGAACTTCAGCCCTTTGCTATGAACGTAATCAGCCAGCGGTTTAAATCCGGCCCCGTTGCGAGACGAAGGAAAGCGATTGACCGCCGGAAGCAGCCGTCCGTACTCATCCATCGTGAGGGGCGCGCCGGGCTGGTAGTTATGCCCCTGCGCATTGGGCTCGTACCACTGAATATCGACGACCATGTATTTCCACCCATATTTCGCGAGATGCTGAGCCATCCAGTCAGCGTTGGCCTTTACCTGCTCCTCGCGCACTGTAGTGCCGTAAGAATCCCAACTGTTCCAGCCCATCGGAGGAGTCGGCGCAGGAGACGACTGTCCGAGAAGCGAACTGCTTAGGTGAATGATGATCAGTAGAAAAGACGCCCGCATGTATTTCATGGTCGGAATTGTAGCTGCCGGATGATGCGCGCAGGTCGAAAAGAAAATGACGGCCGTCAAGGCCGCCATTAAGGTTTATATCCGTGTTCATCCGAGTGAATCCGCGGAGAAGAAGTTAGAAGTTAAATGTCCAGGTTCTTCACATCCAGCGCATTCTCTTCGATGAACTTGCGTCGCGCCTCCACATCTTCCCCCATCAGCGTGGTGAAGATCGCTTCGCACTCCGCAATATCTTCCAGCCTTACCGACAGCAGAGTTCGCCGCTCGGGATCCATCGTCGTTTCCCAAAGCTGCGGAGCGGTCATCTCGCCCAGTCCTTTGTAGCGCTGGATCGAGAAGTCTTTGCGCCCCTCGTTGATAACGTAGTCACGAAGCTCGCGAACGTTTGTCTTCTCGACAACTTCGACTTCCTTGCGCTTGGGAGTCTTGGCTGCTGCCTTCTTCTCGGCCTTGTCCTCCACAGTCGCCAAGGTCTCGTCCTCGAGAGCGTCTCCGTTGGTCGCTGCGGGGGCTGTCTTGGCCAGCGTCTCGACGACGAACGGCGGCTCCATGTAGGGCTCGATCTGCTTGAACTTGGCAATCAGCTGCCGGCATTCCGCGCTGGATGACAGTTCCCAACTAATGACGTGTTCGGCGCCATGCTTATTCACGAAGTGGACTTCCCACAGATTGTGCTCTTCGTCGAAGCGCGCCTCTACGCTCTTGAAGCCTTCTTCCTTCTGCATCTTGCTGAGTTCTTTTTCCAGGCGCTCGATCTTCTTCGGCGGAGCCTTTTTGTCGCCTTCGAAATCTGCCCGCTTCGCAAGATCAAACTTGGGAATCAGCTCTGTGACGCGTTCATTGCGCACGCGTTTGTCGAGCTTGTCGAAGAATCCGAGATACTCGTCGAGCACTGTCATGAATTT
>DATMOO010000109.1:0-7230 GCA_035568275.1 Candidatus Sulfotelmatobacter sp. | reverse complement strand
GGTACCTCCAGTTATGGCAACAGTCTGTCCCGTGCTGACAAGAGCAGCTGCTGCAATCGCAATCCGACGTTTTTCTTCAGCGAAGCTGTTTACTTTGTCCTGGAAAGAACTATCATGTCGAAACGGTTCGTAGAATAATGGCCCGATCGGGACAGCTCCGCCTCGCGTTCGCCTCAAAAGCGACCGGCTTTCAAGGTCCTCGAGATCTCGCCGGATGGTTGCTATCGATGCGCCGAGTGTGTTGCAAAGTTCATCGACTTCGACACCGCCCGTCTCCTGCAGGCGACGAAGAATGTGTTCCTGACGTGCGACGAGATTATCGGTCTTGGGAGCCATATAGTTGAGCGCAACAAGCCGATTCTTCGGCCTCTCGTTTACTAAATCTCAGTGTGATCGTACGATCTTGACGTATGATCGAAACACTTCATCGAACTCATCTCCCCGAAATTCGTTTTCCGATGATTGCGGCCCTGATCGCTAGGTCGGGAACTGTGCAGATCTCGGGCATCATCGTAGCATTTACAATATCATAATGCGCGATCGTTATTATGATATGTAATCATTATAGATGATTGACGAATCGCATGGTGCGCGACTACTATCACGCGCGAATGAGCACGACCCTTGAATGTGCATACACCCTGTTTGATCAAGAGATCTTCATGTTTAGGCGCTCGTAGATTGAAGGTTCAACGCGTGGGTTAAAGATGACATCGACTTGAACCAACATCGCGTCAGAATGAACGATCCCACCTCGCATCACCGCCTAGTGTCCTTAACTGCAGGGTTGCTTATCGCCTTAGTAGCGCGGGAGATGCGCACGCAACCTCCGACCCAGAACGCCGCTGGAATCAGCTTCGAAAATCGCCAGCCGCAATCCGGTGTAGATTTTGTTTTGAACAACGGAACCACCGTTGACAAGCCGATCATCGACAGCATTCCTGGCGGAGTCGCATTGCTGGATTACGACAACGACGGCTTTCTCGACATCTTCTTCACAAATGGCGCGCGGATACCTTCTCTGTCGAAAGAGGTTCCTGGCTTTAACAACCGCTTGTATCACAACAATCATGACGGAACATTCACCGATGTTACCGAGAAAGCGGGCTTGAGCGGGACAGGCTACAGCATCGGCGTTGCTGCAGCGGATTTTGATAATGATGGTTGGACAGATCTTTACGTCACTGGAATTAATCACAATATTTTGTACCGCAACAATCACGACGGAACATTTACGGATGTCACCGAAAAGGCCGGCGTATCCGGTGTTAACTCCGCAGGCAAGAAACTACTATCTGTCTCGGCAGCGTGGATTGATTACGACAACGATGGTCGTCTCGATCTATTCGTGACGAACTATCTTGACTGGTCACCGGAGACGTCAAAGGTCTGTGGTTTGCCGGGGAAACGCCTATCATGCCCTCCATCTCTCTACCCCGGTGAGCCGAACATTCTGTATCACAACAACGGCGACGGAACATTCACCGATGTTTCCAAGTCTACTGGCATCGCCGATCAAATTGGGAAGGGAATGGGCGTCGCCGTGGCTGACTACGACGCAGACGGATGGATGGACATTTTCGTAGCCAACGACAACCAAAGAAACTTTCTGTTCAAGAATCGCCGGGGTAAAGGGTTCGATGAGGTCGGTGTAGAAGCCGGCGTGGCCTATACGGAAGATGGTATTCCTGTTTCAAGCATGGGTGTCGATTTTCGAGACTATCGAAACGATGGAAGGCCCGGAATATTTATTACAGCGTTGGGTGGCGAAACCTTCCCTTTGTATCGAAACGAGGGAAACGATCTCTTCAGCATGGAAACTTATCCCGCCAATATTGGTTTCTCGACATACAAGATGAGCGGCTGGGGAGCTGGAATCGTCGACCTTAACAATGACGGCTACAAAGACCTCTTCAGCGCCAATTCCCATGTCAGTGAAAATGCCGATATTGATCCTCAGCAGCATTACCTGCAGACCAATGCCATCTTCGAGAACATGAAAGACAACACCTTTCAAGACGTAAGTGCACACGCAGGCCCTGGCCTCAGTCTGCGCGCAGCACATCGTGGAGCAGCGTTTGGGGACTTGAATAATGACGGCAAGGTCGACATCGTTGTCTCCGTAATTGCAGGGCACGCGGAGTTGCTCTATAACATGACGGCGAACGGCAACCATTGGCTCCTGATTCAGACTATCGGTACAAAGAGCAACCGCGACGGCATCGGAACACAGATCAAGCTCACCTCTCAGTCCGGCTTAGTGCAATTCAACCAGGTGACGACGGCTGGGAGCTATGCGAGCTCTTCGGACAAGCGCGTTCATTTTGGGCTCGGCCGTGACAAATTGGTAAAGGAAATCACACTTCGCTGGCCGAGCGGAACAGTTCAGACTCTGCACAATGTGAGAGCCGACCAGATTCTCAGGGTGACGGAAGGCGCATTGTGAGGGCTTTGTATTGGTCCGTTCTTTGCTTGGGAATCGCCGTCCGATGCATAGCAGCCACCCTTGAGGTCTCGACCGACTCGAATGCCGACGCTTGCGCCGGAGCAGAGATTCAACTTAAGTCTCTCTCGACAAACCTGAATCGCAACGAATTCCCGGCTGCCGAGGATCGGCTCAAGCTGCTCAAGGCGGAGCATCCCGACTGTTCTTCAATCCTGCTTGCCGAGGGAAGAATCAAAGCTTCGCAGGGCGCCGCGGAGGCGAGTGACTTGTTCTCGCGATATCTTGAGAAGGTGCCCAACGATCCTGCAGGCTTGGCTTACTTTGCACGCTTTCTGATCGATCAGGGTCAATATCAACGAGCCGACGAACTCTCCGATGCGGCACTTTCGCAAGACGTGAATAATCCCGCGGCGCTTGCCGTGCGAGGACAGATCCTGATAATGAAGCGTCAACCAGCGCAAGGTGAGGAACTGCTGATCAAGTCCTGCGAACTCGATCCCGACAACGCTGAATCGCAGTTTCAACTTGGAGCACTTTACGATCGCACGAAGCGTCCCGGCGAAGCGGTAAAGCGTTTCCAAAAGGTAGTTGACCTCGATCCCGGCTACGCCTCTGCATGGGACTATTTGGCGCTCAACTTGGAACCGCTTGGGGAAGTAGATCGCGCCGATGCAGCATACAGGCGCGGTCTCGAGGTGAATCATGAAGGGCAACAATTCGACGCCTTTCTCGATTACAACTACGGTCGATTTCTTGCCAAGCGAAATCAGCTTGCGGAGAGTAAGCTGCATCTGGACCGAGCCGTGGAACTGGTGCCCGATGATCGAGATACTTGGTACGACAGAGCCAAGCTAAACTTACGCATGGGGAACTTTGCACGGGCACGGTCGGATGCGGAGCGCGCTGCCAGCCTTCCTGAACAGACCGGTGGCATTCTTGATCTCCAGGTCTACACTCTTCTAGAACAGATCTATCGGCGGCTGGGTGAAAAGGAGTTGGCAGAAAAGTACGCGAATCTGACCCGGCAAACGCCGCCCCCAATGCGCAAAGGATCTGAGTTGACGCCACCGCAGTAATTCCAGAGAGATCAGTCCTTTCAGGGCGCATGGAACTGCCGCCGCTCGCTCATGCCTGAGCAGAAGTTAATCCTGCTCGTTATGAACGCTATCAATGCGCTAAACCATCACTTATGGTCGTTATATGCGAGTGCTATATTGACATTCGAGCATCATCCCCGTAGGATTTTCGCCCGACACGCCCTTCGGCCGAACGTAGTGAAGGGGATTTCGCGGGGCAGTATCACTAGGCCTGCGTGACGCTCGCTCGGGTTTGTTCGCGCTGGCCACAAAGGAAATTTCTTGCCGAGTATGGAAAGACGCAAAGTCATAAAGGGAATTGCCGCTGCGGTCGGCATTGCTTGGGTGAATCCTCGGATGTCAGCTCTAGGCCTGGATCAAACCTTGACGGAAAAGTCGAGCTTTGCCATTCCAATTCGCGCGTTGGCCAATAAAGGTGGGAAGCTTGTCCAACCGATCCAATTGACGATAGAGCATGCCGGAACGGATGCAACGTTGGTCGTTACCATCAATCGCCAGGAACGCGAGAGCCTAGTTCTGTCTCCGGGCACGCATACGTTCAACATCTATGTCGACCCGGTTGAAACAGCTCAGCATATCCTTATCGAGTATGAAATCGCCGGCAAGTCGGACTCAGCCGAAGTTCGCGTGGAGCCGGTCCGCAAGTTGCTGATCTTCATCCTGCCCCACTCCCACCATGACCTTGGATATACGGATCTACAGAGCAATGTCGAAGAGAAACAAATGGCAAATATCTTCCGGGGAATCGAACTGGCGCGAAACACTGCCAATTACCCACCCGGTGCGCGATTCGTTTGGAACCTTGAGGTCCTCTGGGGAGCAGATCAGTTCATGCGGACCAAGAACGAGCCAGAGCGCCAAGATCTGATCAGTGCAGTGAGAAAGGGCTGGATCGGGCTAAACGGCATGTATGCGAACGAGCTAACTGGCCTTTGCCGCCCTGAAGAGCTTCTCCAATTATTTCGTTACGGAACCGAATTAGGCAGTCAGTGCGGGACCCCCGTTGACTCTGCCATGATCAGCGATGTACCCGGGTATACCTGGGGGACGGTCTCTGCGATGGCCCAGGCAGGCATCCGCTACTTCTCGGCTGCTCCTAATTTCTTCGACCGCATAGGTACCTTTATGGTTGAGTGGCAAGATAAACCGTTCTGGTGGGTTTCACCTTCAGGCAACGAAAGAGTCCTTGTCTGGGTGCCGTGGACTGGCTATGCAATGTCGCACGTCATGAAGCTGGACACACGGTTGGTCAACGAATACCAAGCCAGACTGGATGAGGTCGGTTTCCCTTATCAGATTTCTTGTATCCGGTGGTCGGGCCATGGCGACAACGCGCAACCTGATCCGGATATTTGCGAGTTCGTGAAGAAGTGGAATGAAGAATACGAATGGCCGCGCTTCTCCATTTCCACAACCAGCGACGCATTTGCGACATTCGAGAAACAGCATGGCCACCAGCTACCAGAGTTCAAAGGCGATTTGACTCCGTATTGGGAGGATGGAGCCGGGTCATCGGCCTTAGAGACACGGATGAATCGAGGAGCTGCCGAGCGCTTGGCGCAGGCGACAACACTCTCTGCGATCCTCGCGCCGCAGACATATAACCGAGCGGATTTCGACGTCGCCTGGAGAAATGTTTTGTTGTATTCGGAACACACATGGGGAGCGTGGAACAGTGTTTCGGACTCTGAGAATCCTTTTGTGAAGCAACAATGGCAGGTGAAACGTCAATTCGCCGTTGACGCCGAGAACGAATCGAAGAAGCTTCTTGACAAGGTGCTCGACGCCTATGCAAGCGACAAGAATAGCTCGAACGTAGATGTGCACAACACCTGTTCTTGGCCGAGGAGCGAAGTGATTGTGATCTCAAAGGAGAGGTCCCTGGGCAAGGACCATGTGAAGAATGAACACGGCGCTTCTGTTCCTTCACAGCGTCTTTCGACAGGAGAATTGGCTTTTCTCGCAGAGAATATTCCTCCGCTTGGAACTGCGAGTTTTCATCTTTCACCAGCAGCGCCGCAGGTTCCCGCAAAGCGGGTCTCGGTGCTGGACGGAGTCCTGGATAACGGCATTGTTCGTGCTAAAGTCGACAGCAAAAGCGGCAACATCGTCGAGCTCAGGTCCAATAAGAGTGCGCGCAACCTTGTGGACACCAGCCGGGACGAGGCGATAAATCAATACCTATTCCTTGAAGGCAAAGACACATCGAAGGTGAGCACAAGCGGGCCTGTGAGCATTGCGATCGAGGAACCCGGCCCTCTTGTTGCGACGATCCGTATCGAGTCCTCCGCACCAGGGTGTGTGGACCTGGTTCGTCGGGTGCGGTTGAAGGCCTCTGCAGATTGGATTGAAATATCCAATATCGTAAATATGAAACGTGCTCCCCTCAATCCGCACCCAGGCCAAGGCGGGCCTGGCGGAGATTTTGCGCAGCACGAATCTAAAGAAAGCCTGCAATTCGCTTTTCCGTTTGCCGTCGAGAATGGTCAGATTCATATTGACGTTCCACTCGCGGTTATGCGTCCTGAAATTGATCAACTTCCGGGATCTTGCAAGAACTGGTTGCCTGTGGGCCGGTGGATCGATGTCGCAAATACGGAGTACGGCGTCACATGTGCGACACTTGATGCGCCTCTGGTAGAAATCGGCTCTCTTTCGGCCACCATGCTAGGCTCGCAAACTCATCCAGAGATTTGGCGAAAGCATATTGAGCCCGCACAAACGTTCTATTCCTGGATCATGAACAATCATTGGGGGACGAATTACCGCGCTTACCAGGATGGCCCCGTTGAGTTTCGGTATGCGCTTCGTCCGCACGGCGGTTACGACCCTGCGGCTGCCAGCCGGTTTGCGATTGGAATGTCACAGCCCTTTGTTGCTTCAGCTCGGGGGCAGCGACCCCGAACGGGGCTGAAGCTCCGCATAGATCAGGAAGATGTACTTGTGCAGGATTGCAAGCGAAGCGCAGACGGCAGCGCGTGGATTGTTCGACTCTTCGGCGCGTCGGGAGAAGACCGTACTGTCGGCTTGACTTGGACGGATGGGAGACCGATCAAGGTTTTGCGTAGCAACCTTCGCGAGCAATCGCTTGAACCGCTCGCTACACAGGTGCGCGTACCCGCTTGGGAGTTGCTTACCCTGCGCATTGAGGCCCTTAACACATAGGATCGGCTGCAATCCAGTTCGAGCCCTTCTGAATCTTCCGAAGTGGCGCTGAGCACGTTGACCATCTCAAATGCGATAGCCAAGATGTACTTCAATTGCGGAATCGAGCCGATACTTGCAGTAATCTGGACGCACGAGACACGAGCTTCTGGCAACGGTTGACTCGGCCGGCCTCACTGCGGACTGCGTCAAATTTCGACTTTGCAAAAGTTTCTTCCGGAGTCCATTGCGGCAACTCAAGCCCTTTTAGATCAAGCCTGACTCGACTGTGCTAAATTCCGAATCCAGACTGCTCCCATCTTGCTGGAGGTACGCGTATCGAGAATGACGTCACGGAGAGAGTTCTTCCAACTGGCCACCCGAACAGCAGTCGCAGCCATGCTGGCCTCTAATCACGGCGCCGCAACGGAGCAGAACGATATGCCGCACTCAACTCCGCGTCGCCGACTGCCGATCCAGCATCTGCAACAGCGGTTTGTGGATCTGCGCATCGGCATGTTCATCCATTTCAATATGGCCACT
>DATMOO010000108.1:0-4208 GCA_035568275.1 Candidatus Sulfotelmatobacter sp. | reverse complement strand
CGTAGAAGGCAATTATTTCTTCAACCCACGACTCATAGCGTTGCTCTATCGCGACATTGCTCGCCCAGCCGGGCGGAATTGGGTCCACGGCCAGGCGCTCCGGCCGAGTGCCGGTTGCAAATGCCACCGACAACGCCTCCTCGTACGTCTGTCGGAAGACCTTCTTTCCTGCCTCTGTTTCCATGTACTGGCGCATGGTCTGAGAACAAAGCGCGCCAAGGGTTGTAACGGAGCAGTTGATCAGCAGCTTCGACCAGATGGCACCGGTGATGTTTGAAGATGTCTTGACTTCAATCGCTCGACCCAACGTCCGCGCAACCCGATCGATGCGCTCACTGACGCCACCGGCAAGTTCGCCTATCACTAGATGCCCGGCATTCTTCTGCTCGTAGACACCGGGTTCAACCATCGTGGCGCCAAGATTTGAGAATCCTCCTAGGATCCTGTCTTCGCCGAGACCGTCCGCAAGCACCCGCGCAACCCCGCCGTTCTGTATAGGCAACATAACCCCGCCGGGCGCGAGTAGGAGCAACACGCGGGGCGCGACTTCCAGCGTGTCCTGCGCTTTGGTGGCAAGCAGGATCAAGTCAAATTGATCTCCCTTTCCGTAGTCCTCAATTGCGGCAACGTCGATGGCGTCTGCCGTCACCTCTCCACCGATGCCGGACACTCGCAGGCCCGATCTGCGCAAGTCCTCCGCGGAATCGGAATTGCGAGCCGCAAGCCGGACGGGCAATCCAGCGCGGAGGGCGCGCGCGGCGATTGTTCCACCCAACGCGCCGATACCCACTATCAGTATTTGCATTTTGAAGGCTCCAAGATGCCGCGACGGGTCTATGACTCAAGCGCGGACGGCGGCACCTCGATTTCGCCGCTGGCGATGTAGGCCGCGGCGCCACCAACGCTGATAGAGGTCACAACGCTTCCGCTCTTACGCGCCTCCGCTTCGATTTCGCTTCGGCGCCCCATCGAGACACCTTGCTGGATCGAAAGGCGATAGGCCGTCCCGCCAAAATCGGGCTTCGATGCCATTGCCCCGACGAGGCCGGCACAAGCGGCGCCTGTCGCGGAATCTTCTTCGATGCCCAGCGCGGGTCCCCACATGCGAGCATAGAGCTTGCCGCCATCCCGTAGATTTCCTGCGAAGAAGAAGATGTGGGGAGACCACGCTCGTGAGAGCGTTGCTACCCAGGCCGCCCGATTAATCGCCGCCCGATCAACCACCTCGTTCGAGCTCAGTTGCGCAAAACAGAATGGAACACCGGCACCCGCGAAAAAGACTTGGTTCACCTCGGCGGGTTCGACGGATAGTACGGCGGCGAGTTCAGCCGGAGAAGGTGCGCCGGTCGGCGTATCGATCTTCCCCGATAGCGTCAACTTGCCGTAGAATCCCCCGTTTCGCTGCGCGACGTCAACCGTCACTGGACCGATATTCTCCTCCAGGATAAGCCGGACTGGATCACTAAGCCGAACGTGCTGTTTCATCAAAAGAGCACAGGCTGTGCCGACCGAGGGATGTCCCGCAAAATCGAGCTCCACCCGAGGTGTAAAGATGCGCACCCGAAAGTTGTTTGCAGAATCGTTATTCGGCAGGACGAAAGTCGTTTCGCCGAAATTGAATTCGCGAGCAATCTTCTGCATCCCTTCGGTCGAAATACCGGCCGCGTCAGGTAGAACCGCCAGTTGATTACCGCCGAACGGTGTCGAACTGAAAACATCGACGATTTGAAATGCGTACTTCATGAGATCACCCTCCGTGACGGGCCTCAAGCCCTGACGACGAGGTCGATCTCAACGCAGGCCCCGAGTGGTAGGGCCGCGGCCGCGATCGTCGTTCGGGCGGGAAAGGGCTGACTGAAATGTGTTGCGTAGATGCTATTCATCGCCGCGAAATCACTCATGTTCGTGAGAAAGACACCGGCGCGCACAACATCGTCGAAACTCTTGCCGGCCGCCTTGAGAACCGCGGAGAGATTCTGGAAAATCCGCTCCGTCTCGGCCACGATGCCCCCCTCGACCACCTTGCCAGAGGCTGGGTCTTGGGCGACCTGTCCGCTGAAGTAGAGGAAACCATCAATTTTGACTGCCTGGGAAAATGGGCCGACCGGCGGCGCCAGCTCAGGCGAGGTAATTGCTGTTTTGCTCATCGCAACTCCTGTAGCTACTTCCGTAGCTGATCGTATTCATAAACGCACGAATTCCATGCAGTATCGCTGGACAAACAACATTCAACAAGTTCATTATTTTCACAATGATGTTTCTCTTTTTGCATTATCCTGACGTATCTTGCGAAGAGTGAAATGTGCTTTCGGAGGCTTCTTTGCTCGACGATTTACACGCACTCGTAGAGTTTGCCCGGGCCGGGTCCATAGCCGGTGCGGCCGGCCGGCTATACCGGACACCATCCGCTATAACTCGGCAACTGCAAAGGCTTGAGGCTGAACTGGGTTCCGAGCTGCTCGATCGCTCAGTAAAGCCGCCGCGCTTGAACTCGCTGGGCTCCAGAGTGCTTGAACAAGCGCGAGCTCTGTTGCAGCGTATGGAGGCGCTGAAATCTCTTGCGTCGCGCGACGCCGAACCTCACGGCCTCTTGCGTATCGGGCTCGCGCATCCATTGGCCGAGGGGACGTTTATCGAACCGATTCGGGCTTTGACGGAGAAATACCCCAAGGTCAGAGTGCGGCTGTTGAGTGAGCGCACAAGTGAATTATTTGACCGGATTCTCGGAGGTGAGCTCGACGTTGCAGCCGTGCCTTTTCCCGAAGGTCGAACCGCGCCTGCACCACTTGTGACGAATACCATCGCGACCGACCGCGTGGAGATCGTTCAAGGCGCGGCGAGCAATTTAGATGGCGATTGGAAAAGCTTGAGCCGGGCACCCTGGGTGCTCAATCCGCCCGGGTGCTTCCTTCGGGCCGGCCTCATCGATCGGATGGAACGTGCCGGATTCACCCCCTTGATTGCGGCTGAAATCCACAACATGCATCTTCAGCTGGCGTTCGTTCAGTCAGGATATGGACTCGGGTTGCTGCCGGCGCGCTTTATCGCTCTGAACAAATCTCTCAACACTCTTGAAGTGTTGCGCCCCCCATCGTTTGAATTGCACATGTCCGTCGCGATAGTGCGGCTTGAGCAACTCGGCGCTTTGGAGAGGGCTGTCGAACTGTTGGAACAAGGCATTCGGCATTTGTTTGAGGCAGCCAACACTACGAAGCCCGTAACGAGGAGCCGAGGGGGTGTGACCGTGAATCGGCGGAAGTCGCAATCGCGCAAGTAGTCGCCGCCCACATCCGAAATCTCAAATGCGTACTTCATGAGATCGACTTCCATGCGCCGCCCTCAGGCCTTGACGACGAGGTCGATCTCGACGCAGGGTTAGTGGGTATGGAACATATGCCGCGAAGAACCAACGTTCGGAAGAAAAGTGACATGCGGCGTCCGAAATGAGACAAGCGGTCTGTCCCAGTGATGTCTGCTGCGAAGTCTCCGCTATAATCCGTGCCGGAAGGTCGACACACCCATTGCTGCAGGCCACACCAGGTATGGGACGGACAAGATGGATTTTGATCCTGTGTGCGTGGACGATTGTAGGACTGTTGTTCACCGTGCAGGAGATCGTGCTGGCGAAAGTTCACGGCGGGCACGTCAACTGGGTGTTCGTTGTGATCGAATTCGTCTACTGGTACGTATGGGCGGCGTACACACCGCTTGTGATTGGTCTGGCCAAGCGGTTCCCATTGACGGGGCCGAGGTTTGTAACTCATATAGCGATCCACACAATCACGGCGCTCCTGATGGCTCCCCTGGCATCTGTCACCGAATACTTTCTGAGCGGTGGACTTCTGCGGTTACTTTTTCGCATTACCGATCCGGGTGCGCCGCGTCTTCTCCCGACGTTCACAGGCAGTGTTCTATCGATGAGCTTCACTGGCGTGCTTACGTACTGGTTAGTTGTAGGACTGTATCAATCGTTCCACTTTTACCAGGCCGCGATGGAGCGCCAGACGCGGGCGGCGCAACTTGAGACGCAGCTCTCCCACGCCGAACTCGAGAACCTTAAGAGCCAATTACATCCGCACTTTTTGTTCAACAGTCTTCACACCATTGGAGTCCTGATGCAGGAAGACGTCGATGCTGCAAGCCATCTGCTGGTCAGCCTCGGCGACTTGCTGCGCATGGCCCTCGAACGGCGGGAGAACGAGATCACC
>DATMOO010000107.1:0-2878 GCA_035568275.1 Candidatus Sulfotelmatobacter sp. | reverse complement strand
AAAGGCAATCGTCGTCTATACACGCGGTTCACGTTTCCTCGAGGGTACTCCTATACCGCCCTCGCGATTCGATCACCAAGCAACCTATTTGAACTTTTGGTTGCAGCTTGTAGGTGTTCGAGATCTTCGGAGCGTGATTGTCGACAACGCATGGAATCGCGATCGTCAGGAATCAGAAGTGAGCCTGGCGAAGGGCAAAGCGACTCTAGAACAACTGGTTGAGTGGTTTCTTAACTAGGATCTTGCTGCGTCCTGAGCTGGCGGTTAGGTTGCACTCATTACGGTGCCTGGCCGAAATCAAAACTCTGCATCATGTTCTGGCCATCAGCTTTCGTAAGCGGCAGAGGTTGTAAGCAGCTCCGGGAAGTTGGCGATCCCTCGCAACTTCACTTTCTTTAGCATCCTGATCATCTTCATCCACCCGAACGACTGCTCCACTCGTTTTCGCTTCCGCTGACTCACCTCATACCCTGTGTGCCGCGTGGTCCGCTCGTCCACCGCGCTTCTGCGGTTGGTCGTGTTCTGCGCCACATGCGGAGTGCTGTTCATCCCCCGCAGTTTCTCGGACGAATTCCTGCGTGTCGTAGTTCTTGCCCCCTCCCAACGTCACCCGCTTTCCCGGTGGGATCGCTTCCACCATGAGCAACGCCGCATCCCTCCGCTCGGCCACTCGCCTCGGTTAGATGTTGTAGGATGTTGTAGCGGCCACTTTCCGAGCGGGCGCTTCTGTCCCCGGCGATGTTGAAATGGCCAACCGGAGGCCGACCCCGTTCCATTGAGTCTTAGACATGCCCTGCAGCATCGTATGACCAGGTAAGCGCGGAACTTACATGTCTATCATTCGTACCTGCAGTCACTGCGGACAACAGAACCGCGTACCCGCGAAGCATCTTGCGGACACCGGCCGCTGCGGGAAGTGCAAATCGCCTCTGCCGCCGGTCGCGGAACCCCTGGCGGTTGATGAAGCATTGTTTGACGAAGTTATTCAGAATGCGGCGGTGCCGGTGCTTGTGGATTTCTGGGCCGACTGGTGCGGCCCTTGCAAGATGGCGGCCCCAGAGGTGGCGCGAACGGCTGCCGATATGGCTGGGAAAGCGGTGGTGCTCAAAGTCGATACCGAGGCGAACCCGCAGCTGTCAATGCGCTTTCAGATTCGCGGCATCCCCAACTTTATGGTCTTCTCCGGCGGGCGAGTGGCGATGCAGCAGGCTGGCGTGGTTGGCCACGACACCATGGAGCAGTGGCTTAGGTCGGCAGTGTCCGTTTCGGCTTGAGCGCAAGAGAAAAGCTTTAACACAGAGGGCAAGATAGCCACAGAGGACACGGAGACGTATGTTTGGAGATGAACGGCGAGACTTGGAGAAGAAAGCGAAGGCGGACGGGCGGCTGCCGCCTGGGCAGTCCTTGACGCTGAAGTGGCCGGTGTTGCATGCGGGAGGTGTGCCGCACTTCGATCCGGCGAAGTGGGATTTCAGGATTACGGGATTGGTGGAGGAGCCGAAGCGATTGACTTGGGAGGAGTTTCGACGGTTGCCGCAGACGGAGGTAACTTCGGATTTTCATTGCGTCACGCGGTGGAGCCGCCTCGACAATCACTGGAAGGGCGTATTGTTCACGGACCTGATGAAGCTGGTTACGGCTAAACCAGAAGCGAAATTCGCGCTGGTACTCGCGGAGGAGGGCTATACCGCCAACGTTCCCATGGAGGATCTGCTGCGGCCAAATGTCCTGTTCGCCTTCGATCACGATGGGGAGCCGCTAACGGCCGAGCACGGTGGACCGTTACGGTTGATCGTGCCGCAACTGTATGCGTGGAAGAGTGTGAAGTGGGTGCGCGGATTCACCCTGCTCGATCACGACCAGTTGGGATTTTGGGAGCGCAATGGTTACCACGAATACGGCGATCCGTGGAAAGAACAGCGCTACTCGAGCACGTGAACGACGCGCAGAGAGTCGTTGGAGGGCGCCGCACCCTTGGTTTTTTAAGCATGTCTTGGGACTAGACATTTTAAGGGTGCGGGTTTTGACCTCTGCCGCTTGCTTCGGGCAGGCCGGTCGGAATTTCTTGCGCCCAGGACGCTAGTACGCAGCGCTTCTATTGCGGCAGCCAGAAGGGTTGTTTGGCTGGGACGAATTCGATTGGAACTCTGGTGATGAACGTTTTTAGCCAGCGGGTGCATTCTTCCATGCCGGCTTGTTCGCTCGGAATGTGGCCGATGACGATGAGGGCTTTGCGTTTGCCTTCGGTGACCGCGTCGGCGGCGTATTCTACCGTTTCCCACTCGCGGGTTTCACCTGCTAGCAGGACTTCGACATTGTCTTGCTCCAGGGCATGAGTCTCTCGCACGAAACCTGCGAACCCTGGGGTCATCGCGATTTTAGTTACTTTCATGTCGGGATTTCCGACGACACGCATCGTGGGAGCGTCGAGGCGCTTGGCTGTGTCTGAGGCTAGCTTTGCTAGCGTGGTTTCCGGAATCGTGAACGCTTTCGGATCGTCGGCGTGTTGGTATTTTTCCCAGCCCAATGCGTGGACCATTCCGGCGAGAATGCCGTCGGGGTGCATCCGGTGCCAGTGATCGTGAAAGCGCCAGATGACCAGATGGCGCTGGTCGATGAAGGCGCGCTTCTCGGTCCAGACGGCGTCGCTTTGGTCCATACCTTCGGGAGTGTCCTGGTGGCTGAAGAAAGTGGGCTCGTGCGTGATGATGAGATTCTGGTGGTTGGCTGCGGCGCGCTGCAGGACGTCGAGCGTAGCCATCATCGTTACGGCGATGCCGGTGACCGGGGTATCGGGGTCGCCGGCTTTGAAGGTGTCCACCGTTTGCGTCATCCAGGGAATGCCAACGTGATCCTGAATGGCCTTCACGATTTCGCG
>DATMOO010000106.1:0-8010 GCA_035568275.1 Candidatus Sulfotelmatobacter sp. | reverse complement strand
TGGCGGGGAAGCACGTACAGACGCCGGCAACGCGTCCCTACGGCTGTTCGGTCAAGTATACGGATTCGAGACACTAACATAGCACACGGCACTGCCTGGTCCTGACGCACCGTTTACTCCGCAAGAGGGATTTCGTCTGAGCAATCTTTGCAGCAACGACTGTTGCGAGAAGTAATTGGTGAGGGCTTTGGGCGAACTGTCGCCAAACCGGAAACTGAAGTCTCAGGTCGCGCCGAGAGTCACGTAGATCGCAGTACTGCGCCATTGACTCGCCAGCATTTCTGTACTCTCATTGGCCAGCAGGTACCAGGGAGGGAAATTCGTGCGCATGAAACGCCGATCATTTCTCTGTTCGTCGGCCGCGCTCGCAGGAGCCGGTATGCTTGGCTCGGGCAATGGCCGCGCGGAGCAGATCCATCCACACCACATCCATGCGGCGTCGCTCATGACCGAATGCGCCAATCAGTTTCTGGCTGCTCTTGATGCCAATCAGCGCGGCGCAGCAACATACCCGTTTGACGCCGAGGAGCGCATGAATTGGCACTTTATCCCAAAAGAGCGCAAGGGCCTGCCGCTGCGCAAGATGACGCCCTATCAGAAGCATCTCGCGAGCGCGCTATTGGCTGCCGGCCTGAGCCAGACGGGCTACATTAAAGCCGTAACGATCATGAGCTTGGAAGACGTGCTGAAGGTGATGGAGAACGACAGCGGCGAGCGTCGCAACCCGGAGAAATATTATTTCTCGGTATTTGGCACTCCCTCTGAGAGCGGCCCGTGGGGGTACCGTGTCGAGGGCCACCATCTCAGTCAGAATTTCACGGTAGTGAATAACAAGGTCATCGATGGACCGAGCTTTTTCGGCTCCAACCCCGCCGAAGTGCGGGAAGGCCCGCGCAAGGGCCTGCGCATTCTGGCTGGAGAGGACGAGCTCGGCATCGAGCTGATCCATGCCCTCGACGAACAGCAGCAGAAGGTCGCGATCGTGGACCCAACCGCCTACCAAGACATCCTGACCGCGGCCAGTCGGAAGGCGGCACTTCAGGGCCAGCCGTCCGGTCTGTCCGCCTCCAAGATGAATGCCAGGCAGTTCGACACGCTTATGGCCCTCATGGAAGAATACGCCCGCAACGTGCCCGACCAACTGGCCGAAAGCCGAATAGAGCAGCTAAACAATGCCGGCCGCAATATCTTCTTCGCGTGGTCGGGCGGCATCAACCGCGGCGACCCGCATTATTATCGCGTTCAGACAGCCTCTTTCCTCATCGAACTAGACGACACGCAGGACAACGCCAACCACATTCACTCCGTATGGCGCGACTTGACCGGCGACTTTGGAGAGGACCTCCTCCAGCAGCACTACCACGCCAGCCACCAGAAGAGGCGGAACCGCCTAACAGCCGCTCGCCGCGACGCTTAGTTATCAATCCGAGTGGCAACTGAATGCGAAAAAGAGTGTTGGGCGAGTTGGGGCCACTGGGAGGTTGGCATCGGATCCGGTCAGCCCGGCGGTATGCAGCAGGGGTTCGCTATACTCTCCCGCGTGACCCATCCGCCGATCCTCCTCGGGACATCGTCGTTCACAGCTGCTGGCTGGCAGGCATCGTTCTATCCCAAGGGCCCGGTGGACTGGTTTGTGATGGCTTTCCAATGGTAGGGTTTGCCCTTTGCCAGCGACCGCAGCCGGCTCGGGTCGCGCCAGTCGACTTGCGTTGGCCATCGGGTGTGGCGCTGCGAAAGGCTACTTCGATGCCAAAGACCGTGTCGCCGCGCTCTGATTCTCGGAACTGAACGACGTCGCTCCACTCCTTCCTGTGTTCGTCCTTTTGCTGCTCCGTCGATCGATTGTGAATGGCAAAATAAAATTCGCTGGGAATCGGCGGACCACGCAAAGGAGTGGACATCCTCGTCACTAAAGCTGACAGCGAAGGCCTCGCCGCCTTGGGCGGAAACTACATACACTTGCGCGACTGCGTTTTCGATGTCCTCCTTTTCTCGATGATTAGGAACCTTGGGCTCAGCGTTGGCGGCCTTTCGGTCCGAGAGGAAGGCCATGGAGCGACCATCGGGTGACCACTGCGGCCCGCTGTCATGGCCGGACTGCCAACGTCGTGATAAAGCCAGAGATCATTTCGGAAGCGGTTGCTAGCCCAATCGGCGCGGGCCGTCTCAATGATCACATCATGGAAGGGGCGGCCTCAGTTGAGGGCGGACGCAAGAAGCGACGAAGGAAAGGGAGATTGGCGATACGCCTTGTAACTCCCGAGTTGTTTTCAGAAGTTGCGGTCGGCGTCACATGCAATGGCTATGGCGATTGCGTGAGTCTTCTCCGAGAGCCGGATGCGGCAAACCCGCACGTCCGGTTCGATGAGCGGCGTGTGGAAACGGAAGCATGGCGAAGTTAGTGAGGCACCGACAGATCGCGCTGGGATAAGCGTGGAAATGGAGGAACTGGCAATGAAGTAGGGGAAACCATTTAATGAAATCCAACGGGTGCAAGTCCCGTCCGGTCAAAGCTAGCGAGCAGGCCGGTAGCGAGTGTTGCCATTCACCGGGTGACTGGTGGGTGCGAAGCGTACACAGCAAGGAAGCAGGCCGTGAAGATCCAGCTCCGAAATCTGCCACCGTTGCGATGCCGACACCGTTTTGTCTGGTGGAAGGCAGCATCCGGGTACGACCGAAATTGCGAAGGGCGACTCGGGGTCGCCGGAGTCGTTAGCTCAGGGCATGTTTCCAAAGGGATTTCCCATGAACCCAGGAGAGCTCCCCATCTCCGCTCGCAAGAGCGGTAAGACGGCCGTCAAGGGAGACCGTAGGCGGCCGAGGACGGATGGAAGAGCAGTCTTACGAACCCATATGTACCTGTGAAGGTGGAGAACCGCAGGGCTTCTGAAAGGAGCGGCCACGGTATCCACTGGAGGGAAGGGGGGAACAAGGTGACGTATCTGTTGAAGGAAACATAGGCGAGACACAGAACTCGAGCAACTATGTCCACACAAATCGACAGAATATCTGAACTAGCCAAGGAAGATGCAAAGCGACAATTTTACTCGATTGGGCACATGATCACGCCCGAATCGTTGTATGCGGCATTTCGAGGATTACGAAAGAAAGCCAGCGCAGGAGTGGACGGCGTCACGTACGAGGAATACGAACGAGACGTCGCGAGAAACATCCAAACCCTCCATGAGAGGCTCAAGAACGGCAAGTATCAGGCCCAACCTTTGCGCAGAGTGTATATCCCCAAGGAAAACGGGAAACAGAGACCAATCTCGATTCCTGCCCTGGAGGATAAGATCGTGCAGAAGGGGATGGTCGAAATACTGCATGCCATTTATGAGCAGGATTTTCTTGACTGCTCGTACGGGTTCCGACCCGGAAGAGGACAGCATCAAGCGTTGGACGAAGTGGGGCGGGTCATCTGCACTCGGCCCACGGGATGGGTCCTGGAAATTGATGTTACCGCGTACTTCGACTCCATCGTGCGGGAACAACTCATGGAAATGATCGAGAAGCGAGTCCGCGACAGAAGCGTACTTCGATTGATACGGAAGTGGATACAGGTTGGCGTCATTGAAGAAGGCAGGCTGCTCGTGAGCGAAACAGGTACGGGGCAAGGACAGACGATCAGTCCGCTCTTGGCCAACATCTACCTACACTACGTGCTCGATGAATGGTTCGAGAACGAAGTGAAGCCCCGACTAAGGGGCGCCGCTCATGAGATTCGCTTCGCCGATGATGCCGTGCTGTGCTTCCAATACAAGGAGGACGCAGAACGGGTGATGGAGGTCTTACCGAAGCGATTCACGAAATACGGTTTGACGATCCACCCGGAAAAGACGCGGCTGCTAGAGTTCGGACGGTATGCAGAGGAGAAGGCGAAGAGGCAGGGGAAGAAACCTGCCACGTTTGATTTCCTCGGCTACACACACGTCTGTGCCCGCAGCCGGAGAGGGAAATTCACCGTGCATGTGAGAACGATGAAGAAACGGTTTCGACGGGGCCTGACGGCGATAGCTGAATGGTGCCAGGAGAACCGCCATATGCCTGTGGAGGAGCAGCAGAAAACCCTCAATGCCAAACTCCGGGGCCACTACCAGTATTACGGACGACCGACGAACTACCAGAGTCTCTGGCGGTTCTTTCGGGAGGTCCGCCACATCTGGCAAAAGGGGCTCAGTCGGCGCACTCGCGGAAACGGGATGACCTGGGAGAAATATGCAGCCATCCTACGGAAACACCCATTGTTGCTACCGCGTATTCAGCATTCTTGGAATGGTCCGGGGAGTCACGTTTGAGGAACCCGCTGCGGTAAATCTGCACGGCGGGGTCTGCGAGGGGGGAGAGCCGATGATGCCATGGTGAACCTAAACGGGCACGAAGCTGGAAACGGCGGTAACAGCCAAGGACCACCTACAGCCCGTCGTGCTTTCCTCTACTCGGACGAAAGAGTCGGCAACAGATAGGCTCAGCCTAAACCACCGCGCCTCACCTCGACTCCACACAGGTTGCTCCTAGTACTGCCTCTTCTGATCTCATTGCCGACAGCCTGAGCAAAGTAGGATAATCCAAACTTCACCGAGCTTACTCAGATTTCCAGGCGAAAAGCCTGTTGGAGAAGTGGATAGGCTTATGTGGAAATTCGCATCGCTATGTCTGCTGACGCTCGGCCTCTCAACCGCTGCCTCACCTCAGAAAATCAAAGTCGTCGTTGACCAGGATGCCCGCGGCCCGGGTACCAGTGATCAGCAGGCGCTTTTGGTTTTCCTGCAATCGGACAAATTTGAAGTCCTCGGCATTACTACGGTCAGCGGCGACCAGTGGGTAAGAGAAGAAACCCAGCACGTCCTCCGGATGGAAGAAATTGCCGAACGGACGGATGTCCCTGTAATCCAAGGAGCGGAATTCCCGTTGCTCAATTCCAAGGAAGAAACGGAGCGCTGGGAAGCCCTCTACGGCAAACTCGAGTACAAGGGATGCTGGACTGACCGATTCGAAGCCAACCGCTCCACTATCTACGACGAGCCTTACCACGCTCCGGAAGTGGTGCCTCCGATGAGAGAAGGCTCGCCCCACATCCAAGCTGCTCCCGGAACAGCGGCCGAATTCATCGTGCAGATGGTGCACAAATATCCGGGCGAAGTAGTTCTTTGGGCAGGTGGCCCTCTGACCAATTATGCTTTGGCACTGAAGCTCGATCCGTCGGTGGCAACTCTCGCGAAAGAATTCGTGATGATGGGCGGCGGATTGTACGCTAACCGTGGCGCCATCGATCCCGGCGCCATCGATGCTCGCCGGGAATTCAACTGGTGGTTCGACCCAGAAGCCACCAGGATCGTTCTACGTGCTCCCTGGAAGAAAGTCACCATCACGCCGATCGATATTTCGGTCAAGACGCGCTTTACCACCGAAATGAAAGCCACGATCTCAAAGGCGGACACTCCGGTAGCGCAATATCTGAACAAGTACTCGTTGCCCGGTTATATGTGGGACGAAATCGCAGGAGCGGCCCTGATTGACCCGTCCATCATCACCGGGCAGAGGCAGCTCTACATGGACATCGACATCGATCACGGAGCCAGTTACGGCAAGACCATCTTCTGGGATTCCAAGGCGCACGTGCCACCTTATTTGCGGCTGGCGAATGTACAATTCGACATTGACGCGGCGAAATTTTACAAGCTCTACATCGAATTAATGACTCGGCTTCCACGCGCCGCTCAACCGAGTGCGCCGCGGTAAACGGCAGCGCACGAACACCAATGAGAACACTCGCAGTCGCGCGTAAGCTTCTGGCCAGTTTGTTTGACTGCGACCAGCAGCCGCACGTTGACGTTATCAACCAGGACTGGTGCGACCGTAACATGCAAACCTTCATGCTCCCGATTAAGCACCGCAGATTGGCTGTCTTGGAGGTCAAAACAAGACCTCGTTCTTTGCGCTTCGGTGATCGATTGGCGTTTGCGATTCGAGTCCATTGAAACTTGGGATAGAGTGGATGCAAGAGGGTTGACGGATGAGAGCCAGATATGGCTGATAAACGCCACATGAACAGCGCGCAACCGCGCCGCGTTGAGCAAGCAACGACACCTGAGAGTTTTCCAAAGTTTGGTACTGCGGAGCTGAAGACTTACAAAGCGAAGGGGTACTTGATCGTGCCTGGGTTGTTTTCGTCGCAGGAGATTGATCTGATGAAGCGCGAGGCGGAGCGCAACCTGGCCGGTGCTTCGTTGCTGAAGAAATCAGACCGCGCTGGGAACCCAGTGAATCTGGCAATGTGGGACCGTCCCCAGGATGATATTTACGGGATGTTTTCGAGGAATGTTCGCGTCGTCAAGAATGTGGAGACGCTGCTAAGAACGAAAGTCTATCTGTATAGCGCAAAAATGATCATGAAGAATGCGCGCGAAGGTGGCGCGTGGGAATGGCATCAGGATTATGGATACTGGTACGACTACGGATGCCTGGTGCCAAGCATGCTGAGCTGCCTGATCGCCGTGGACCGCGCGACCCAAGAAAACGGCTGCCTTCAGGTCCTAGCGGGTTCCCATGTGATGGGACGCGTGAACCACGACCGCGTGAACGAGCAAACCATGGCGAATCCGGAGCATGTGGAAGCTGCACGCAAGCGTTTTGAACTGGTCTACTTGCAGCTCGAGCCGGGTGACGCCGTTTTCTTTGACTGCAATTTGCTCCATCGCTCTGACGCCAACCGCTCGGATCACCGGCGGTGGAATTACATTGCGTCCTACAATACCGTAGAGAACAAGCCGTATAAGCGCGTACGCGACTACGGGAACTACGAAGCGCTCATTCAAGTACCCGTGGACGCTATTTTGAAGTTCGCAAGGCAGCCCGCCCCGAAATAGTTCACACGTTGGACGTCGGGCAAAAATAGATAGAAACTAGTCCGGAATAAAGTGTAATCCTCCCAGTTTGTTTATCGGAAGAAGGGTGCTACGCAGTGCGCGGAACGCCTCGTCGTGTGACCGTTATCGGCAGTTACATTGTGGCGTTGGTGATGGACATGGACCGGTTGCCCATTGAGGGCGAAACCGTCGTTGGCCGCGACTTCCACACCACGTTTGGCGGGAAAGGGTCGAATGCCGCGGTGTGCGCGGCGCGCCTTGGGGCAGAGACCTATTTTGTTGGAAAAGTGGGCCGCGACGCGTTTGCAGCGGAGTTTGTGGCCATGTTGGAACGCGAGGGCGTACATCGGGAAAAAGTATTGTATTCCGAGGAGCTCCCGACGGGCGTGGGCATTATTCTGTTTAACTCCATCGGGACAAACTTGATCGCGATTGATCCGGGTGCGAATGGGCAACTTTCGCCCTCCGATTTGGTGGAGCATGTGGAAACCATCCGAGACTCCGCGGTGATTGTTTCTCCGCTGGAGATTCCATTGGAGACCGCATTGGCGGGTGCGAAACTTGCTAAAGAGCACGGCGTGAAGGCCGTTCTAAATCCTGCGCCCGCCAGCGATCTAAGGAAGGCAGATTTGTCTTGTGTGTTTGCATTGACTCCCAACGAGACAGAGGCACGAACGTGCCTGGGATTGGCGCCTGCGGAGTTAGCGAGAGATGCGGAGTTGGCGACGGCGCTGCTGGAGTTGGGACCCGAAAATGTCATGTTAACTCGCGGCAGGCAGGGTGTTTTGTGGGTCTCCAGGAGTGGGTTGAAGCGCATTCCCGCATTGGCTGTTAAGCCGATCGATACCGTGGGCGCGGGAGACGCGTTTAACGCAGGGCTGGCTGTGGGATTGAGTGAAGGGGAAAGCGTTTTGGAGGCGATTGCGATGGGAGTGACGACCGCATCGCTATCGACAGAAAAGCGGGAAACACTCGCTTCGTACCCGTATCGGGGGGAAGTGGATCAACGGATGAACGAAGTTTTACAAGACTTGCGCTAAAATCCCGCTCGTGGAGAATGGAGTCTAATGAAGCTGGCACTCGGAACTGCGGTTGTGCGCTTCGCAGGAATTCAGCGAGGCGGTTGTTTGCTTCGTTTCTGATC
>DATMOO010000105.1:0-15909 GCA_035568275.1 Candidatus Sulfotelmatobacter sp. | reverse complement strand
CAGGAGAACTCGAATGTCGAGCAAGCGGACCAGACGGGAATTTCTGAAGGTGAGTGTGGGTGGAGTGGTTGCGGCCAAGACGGCCAAGTTGGCGAGTGCCTTGCCGGCATCGGTGTTGCCGCCTCCGGGTGACATTTCGATCCACGTGACCTCAGGAGCGCTCCGCTACCATGCCGAGCCGCCGGTCGCATGGAAAACCGGCAAGGCGGGCGGCAACGTCATTGAGCTGGATCCCGGCAAAAAATTTCAGGAGATCCTCGGGTTTGGCGCGGCTTTCACCGATGCGGCTTGCTACACATTCGACCGGCTGGAGCCATCGGCTCGGGAAACGCTTTTCCATGAGCTTTTTCATCCTGCAGAGATGGGAATCAACGTCTGCCGTACCTGCATTGGCTCGAGCGACTATTCCACCGAAGTGTTCAGCTACGACGAAGGCGAGCCCGATCCCGAGATGAAGCGGTTTTCGATTGCGCATGATCAGGCTTATGTTTTGCCGATGCTGCGCGAGGCCCGCAAACAGAATCAGGATTTATTTCTCTTCTCATCGCCGTGGAGTCCGCCGGGATGGATGAAGGCCGGCGGGTCGATGCTGGGCGGATCGATGCGGCAGCACAACTTTGCTCCTTATGCGAAGTACTTCGTCAAGTTCCTGCAGGCGTACGCGGCGGAGGGCGTGCCGGTGCAGGCGGTTACGGTACAAAACGAAGTTGACACCGATCAGGATGGCAGAATGCCGGCGTGCTTGTGGGGGCAGGAGTACGAGATGGGTTTCGTCAAGAATCATCTCGGTCCGGCGCTGCAGCAAGGCGGCCTCTCGACGAAGATCTGGATCCTCGACCACAATTACAACCTTTGGGGACGGGCCGTGGCCGAGCTCGATGATCCCGCTGTGCACAAGTTCTGTAACGCAGTCGCCTTCCATGGGTATGTCGGCTCGGCGGAGCAGATGGGCAAGTTTCACGAAGCTTATCCGGATGCTCAAATCTACTGGACCGAAGGCGGCCCGGACTACACCGCTCCGGATTATGGGACGGATTGGGCCAATTGGGCGAAGACATTCACAGAAGTCCTTCGCAACTGGTGTCAGTCCATTACGGGATGGAATCTTGCTCTGGACGAGAAGGGCAGGCCGAACATTGGACCCTTCCCTTGCGGCGGGATGGTGACGATCCATTCGGAGACGAAGGAGGTCACACGTAGCGGCCAGTGCTGGGCGTTTGCGCATTTTTCCCGAAACATACGGCGGGGGGCGAAGCGGTTTGACTCTACCGGCAAAGTGCAGGGAGTGGATCATGTTGCTTTCGAGAATCCCGATGGGAGCAAGGTGCTGGTGCTAACAAACGCTGGTGCGGCGAAGAATGTGCAGCTCAAAATGGCGGGCAAGGTGGCGGAGGTTGCGTTGCAGGCGGGTTCTGTCAGTAGTCTTTCTTTTTGAAGCTGAAGCGCTATCTCGCAGATTCGCTGCCGCCGACTCGTGGAAGTCCGTGGAAGAATTACATCCTTGGGGTTCGCTCTGGAACTCAATCCGCTGAAATGCAAGAGCTTTGGGTTTGGCAACCGCTTTGCAACCTTTTCAAGATTACCGTCCTCATACAGTTGCCGTTTTTGTTCGGCAGGACGCGGAGGTTTGCATTCTTTCGAGTCTGCAGACCATATGCTCAGCCACTCGTCTGTGCGCCACGTCTTTCTGGGCGCGGCCTTGGGAATCGCGCAGGAGGGTGTTTACAAAACGTACCGTTTTGATGTGCGAACCTTGTGTGATCGGAATAAGATTGCCACAGGAGCGGTATCACTCTTGCATCTTTTGTGCCAGGCCCCCTAGATGAGACTCTTCAGCGCCAGACTCATCGTCTCCCTCATTGTCGGCATCACCCTTGTGTCCCTATGCACTTCGTACTACCAGGTCCTGATGCAAAACAGGAGCATGCGCAAAGATCTGGAACGGCGCGCCGAAGTGCTAGGGGAGAGTCTGGCAAGAAACGTGGAGCGAGATCTGGAGAGGGATGCGCAGACCCGGCTGCAGCGGACGGTTCAGCAGTTCGCGAACCGGGAGCACTTAGCCGGACTCGCGGTCTATGATCCGCAAGGCCATCCGATCGCCGTTACAACCAATCTTGAGCCGCTGATGGAGAGCGCCCCGCCAATCGTGCTGCAGGCGCTGAAGCAGAATCACGCCACGGGAGCGTTCCTTCGGATGGGGATTGCTTCCATCCACATTTATGCGATGCCGTTGCACAACGGCGACGATCTGGTGGGCAGCCTGGCGATTGTTCACGACTCGGGGTATATCCGGGCGGAGAGCATGAGGATCTGGCGCGAGACATTTCTGAGCGCGCTGATTCACGTCGTGCTGATCGTTCTGATCACTCTGCTAATTGTGCGCTGGAGCATCGCCGGGCCGATCGCGCGGACTGCCAGTTGGATCAAGGCGCTGCGGACAGGGCGAGCGGTTTCGGCGCGCATCAAGCCGGTGGATATGGAACTGTTCCGTCCCTTGGCGCGCGAAGTCGCGACCATGGCTGAAAGCTTGAACACGGCGCGTACAGCGGCCGAACGCGAAGCCCGATTGAGGGACAGCGGGGAGTCGATTTGGACCGCGGAGAGGCTTGCCGTGCACGTCCGGTCGCGCCTAGCGGACGGCCGGTTGTTTGTAGTGTCGAATCGCGAACCCTATACCCACGTGCAGAAGGGTAAATCGATCGAGGTTAACGTTCCTGCAAGTGGTCTGGTGACGGCGCTGGAGCCGGTGCTCTGCGCTTGTGGCGGAACCTGGGTCGCGCATGGATCGGGAGACGCAGATACCGAAACGGTGGATGCCAACGATCGCTTGCTCGTTCCACCGGACGATCCGCATTACACGTTGCGTCGCGTTTGGCTGTCGAAGGAAGAAGAAGAAGGCTATTACTACGGGTTTGCCAATGAAGGGCTTTGGCCTCTGTGCCATATCGCGCACACGCGTCCGCTGTTTCGCGCCAGCGACTGGAATCATTATCAGGAAGTAAACGCGAAATTCGCGAAGGCCCTGCTGGAAGAGATGGAAGGCGTCAGCAACCCGGTAGTGCTGGTGCAGGATTATCACTTTGCACTGCTGCCTCGAATGATCAAGGAGCGGAGACCCGACGCACGGCTGGCGATCTTCTGGCACATTCCGTGGCCGAATCCGGAGGCATTCGGGATATGTCCGTGGCAGAAAGAGCTGATTGACGGATTATTGGGCGCCGACCTGATTGGGTTCCATATTCAGGCGCATTGCTCGAACTTTCTGCAAACCGTCGACCGGATTGTGGAGTCGCGGATCGACTGGGATCACTCGACGGTGCAGCGCCTCGACCACGGAACTACCGTGCATCCGTTTGCGATCAGTGTGAATTCGGCTGATCCTCAAACAAAGCTATTGCGAGAGTCAGCCTATGAGGAGAGAGCGTCGCTGCTGAAGAGCCTTGGGGTTCGAGCGGCATTGATGGGAGTGGGCGTGGACCGTCTGGACTACACCAAGGGGATTCTGGAGAGATTCCTGGCGATCGAGCGGTTCCTGGAGAAATATCCGCGGTACCAGGGCGTATTTACGTTCGTTCAGATCGGAGCGCCGAGCCGGACGCACATCAAGCGATATCACGATTTGCAAGCGGAGATAGAGGCTGAAGCGGAGCGAATCAACTGGCGATTCCGCTCGGAACAGTGGAAGCCGATCGTACTGATGGAACGGCAGCACAGCCACAAAGAGATCGAGCCTTATTACCGGGCGGCTGACCTGTGCCTGGTGACTTCGCTGCATGACGGGATGAATCTCGTGGCCAAGGAATTTGTCGCCACGCGCCAGGATGAGCGGGGAGTCCTGATCCTGAGTTGCTTTACGGGAGCGGCGCGGGAATTACGCGACGCGCTGCAGGTGAATCCTTATGACATCGACCAGACGGCGGAGGCGATCCGGACAGCTCTGGAGATGAACGCGGAAGAGAAGCAACAGCGGATGCAGAGAATGCGGAAAACCGTCCGGGAACAGAACGTCTATCGCTGGGCTGCGAGCTTGATTGGAGAGGTCTGCGACGTACGTCTGGAATCCGCAGGGGATAATCAGTTCCGCGCGAGCGCGGTTGGATAAAACTCCCGAACAGGTCAAATAGGCAACCCGGCTGAGCCAGAGTGCTACCTACTAGAACATGGCTACAGCTGAGAATATCGCGGAAAAGCCGGCTCTGCGGAATCCGCAGAAGCCTTTTTACTTCAATACCTCGGAACATCTGCTGCGGATTGGCCGGCAGAGGGCGAGTAATCTTTCGGAATTGCTGCAGGCGCTGCAGACGGTTCCTGACGACTGCATTTTTCAGCACACCTTCCGCACCCTGCAGGAACATCACTTTATCCGGCAGGGCTTTTCAAATGACTTCGCGCATTGGTGTCTGTTTGCGTGCAATGAACCAGCACTGGCCGAGCAATTTGCCAGTGTAGACGTTCGAGAGTTTACGGCGATTGAAGGGCTGCGACGGCGGATGGTGGAGATTCTGGACGAGTTTCTGCAATCGCACAATATGAGCGGTTCGCGTCCGGCGCATGAGCCGTTCTATTTCTGTGCCGCAGATATCGTCGTACTGCCGACGGCCTTTTGTGCGGATACGCTTAAGGCGTTTCTCGACGGCCTTAACCAGGTGAGCGTTCATTCCATCCATCACCATTTCATTGAAGCTCGCTTGCGTCTACATCGCATGTCGAACGACTTCTCGCAATGGCTGGAATCGGAAATCGGGCTGAGGGAAGCGGCTGATGCAATCGAGCGCATCGACATCTACGCGAACACCATGGAGGGGGTGCGGCGGCAGATCGCGCGCATCGTCTCCCAATCTATACATTAGGAATAAGACCGAGAAGAAGCATGAGTTCTGATGATCCGCGCGCCATTTCTGCCAATCCCACCGTCAATGCGCAAGCACGCACCGAAGTCCCCAGGCGTGACGTTGATCGCCGGTCGCCCCATTCTGCGCGGCGGGCGAGCGACCGCGGGAACAACCGGCCGCTGCCGGCGAGCGTGCTGACGCCGCCAACTCCCCTGCCGCCGCCTCACTTGGATGATTACGGAGCGATCGTGGGGCAGAGCCAGCTCGATACGCTGCGGTATCTGGCGAAGGAGTTCAAGGGGAAGACGATCAAGATGGTGAACTCCACCGCCGTGGGCGGAGGAGTCGCTGAAATGTTAAACCGGCTGGTGCCGCTCCTGTCGGAACTGGAAGTTCCCACACATTGGGACGTGATCACGGGCGGCAACGATTTCTTCGAGATTACAAAGGCATTTCACAACGCGCTGCACGGAGCGCCGTATCAATTGACGCAGGCCGCCAAAGACATTTTTCTGATGTACAACGAGCAAAACCGGCGCCGCATGCAGTTTGGCGAAGACATGGTGGTAATTCACGATCCACAGCCCGTGGGGCTAGTGCTGTCGCGGCCGCACACGCCGGCGCATTGGGTGTGGCGATGCCATATCGACTTGTCGAATCCGAATCCGGGAGTGTGGGAGTTCCTGCGGCCATTCGTTGCACAGTACGACGCTGCGATTTTTTCTTCACAGTCGTTTACGCAGCAGCTACCGATTGGGCAGTATCTGTTTTATCCGTGTATTGATCCCCTATCGGAGAAGAACAAAGAACTGCCCGACGCGCAGGTGCAACAGATCTGTGACGAGTTTGGCATCGACCGGTCGCGGCCCCTCGTGACGCAAGTGTCACGCTTCGACCGGTTGAAAGACCCGGTGGGAGTGGTACAGGCGTACAAGCTTGCGAAGAAATATGTCGATTGCCAGCTGGTGCTGGCTGGAGGCGGGGCGAGCGACGATCCCGAGGGTGCGGTCGTGCTGCAGGAAGTGAAAGAGGCTGCGGGGAACGATCCTGACATCATCATTCTGGATCTTCCGCCGTGGTGCGCGGTGCAGATCAACGCGATCCAGAGAGCGTCGACGATCATCGTCCAGAAGTCGCTGAAAGAGGGATTCGGGCTGACGGTTACCGAGGCGCTATGGAAGGCCAAACCGACGATCGCGAGTGCGGTCGGCGGTATTCCCAATCAGATTATTCACAAGCTGACCGGGGTGCTGGTGCACTCGGTCGAGGGATGCGCTTTTCAGATCCGATATTTGCTGACGCATCCGGAGTTTGCCCGGAGCATCGGGTCGAGCGGGCGCGAGCACGTGAAGGAAAACTTCCTGATGACCACCAACGTGAAGCGCTGGCTGCTGCTGTTTCGAATTCTGGAGCAGGCAAAAGGACAACTCAGCCAGGCGGCCTGAGTTACGCGCTTTCCCCGGCTGAGAATCCGCGATCCATACTGGGCAGATCGACATATGCAGGAGGCATCGCCGGGATATGCATTTTTCGGCTGCTGTCCTCACTGTCGGGGTTCTCGATCTGACGAATGATGGTTTCGGCGGCGGTGTTACCAAGGTCGGGAAGCCAGACTTCCATTTCATCTGAGACTGTGGTGGCCGACGCCTTGTAACCGAGGTCTACGGAAATGACCGGCATGTTCATCTGGGCTGGAAGGTTGGCGTCAATCGCGATAACGCCCTCAATTCCTCTCTGCTGAAATTGCGCACAGAGATGGTTGGGGCCGTCGCCATCGGAGGTGGAGAGGACAAGCAGGTAACCGCTTTGATGCAAGCGTCGCTGTGCAGCCGCAACCACGTGCGCGACGCCGGAGCGGCCGAGCCCAGGCGCGATAACCGCCACCATGCGCGTACGTTTTGTGCGCAAAGAACGCGCCACAATGTTAGGACGATAGTTCAGTTCCGCGGCAGCGCGATAGACGCGGTCTTTAGTTTTTTGCGGGATAGCGCGCGCCGCTTTTGTGTTGTTCAAAACGGCAGAAACGGAGCAGGGGGCAAGGCCCACTCGCGCGGCGACAGTCTTCAGATTCACAGCTTTCTTTTCGGGCAACATTGCGCCCCCCTTAAAAAGTACGCTGCGTCCGCTGAAAACGCAGATTCCTCACCGCAAAGAACGCGGTTCGGAATCACAAGTGTTTAAACGGTTGCAGCGATTTTTGTTGGAACATCCCGGATCGATGTACGACTGGAGTTCCCTCGCGGGAGAACCAAACGGGGGTCTCAAATGCTTTCTGCCACGCTGCAGAACCAGCACAAACACTGTGCGTCAGAGGAGACTTATTAGTCCAACGCAAAAATTTCATTGTAACGATTCATGATCATCGTCGCAGTGGCGCCACACATTCCGGGATGAGGTATCCTCATCGATGTGGCGTTTCGGTTTCCATCCTCCGGCGATCAGAAGTTGATTCAGATCGTCGATGCCGCTCTAGTGGATGCGGCCGGCAGAAGCAAAGGTGGGCTTGTCTGCCGGAAGGGATGTACGGCGTGCTGCATTGGGGTGTTCGCCATCAATCAGCTCGATGCACTTCGATTGCGCCGAGGTCTGGCAGAACTTGCGGCACGGGACCCCGAGCGGGCGGCGGCTGTCCGGCAACGTGCTCGTGATTCAGTCGTGCGGCTGTCTCGCGACTTCCCAGGCGATCCCGCGACCGGTCTGCTCGGAAAGACAAAAGAACAACGCCGACGCTTCGAAGATTTTGCCAATGAGGAACCCTGTCCCGCGCTTGACCCGCACGAGGGTACCTGCGATCTGTATGACTCGCGTCCCATGACTTGCCGCACATTTGGGCCTCCGGTACGCGTAGAAGGAGGCGGTCTGGGAGTTTGCGAGCTTTGCTATCACGGCTTTTCTGAGAAAGAGATTGCCGCATGTGAAATGATCCCCGATCCAGAAGACCTGGAGCCGCGCTTGCTCAAGGAAGTCGAGAAGAGCACGGGACGTCGCGAGGACACCATTATCGCCTTTCCCCTGGCGGCCTGATGCGATCCCCCTTTTACCGTTTCAACATGCTGCGCATTGTTCTTGCGGAGCTGATCCTTTTCCTGTTCGCAATGCCGGTGTTCGCTCAGGCGACTGCTGGGAGTGAAACCGCGGCGTGGCTGCGTTATGCGGCCCTCGATTCGAAAGCCGTTTCAAGTTACGAGACCTTGCCGACAGTGTCGGTTTTGCTCGGCAGGTCTCCGGTTCTCCAGACCGCGCAGCGGGAACTGGCGACCGGCGTGGAGGAGATACTGGGCCGTGCTCTCAAATCGAGCGGCGGCATCAAGAGCAGCGCGATCGTGTTGGGCACGATCCGCGATCTGCACAACGTCGCGCCATCGTTGAAGCCTCCGAATCTGCTGGATGCGGATGGATACTGGCTCACGACGGCCCAGATTCGCCACACTCAATGCCTCGTCATCACTGCCGCGAATGATCGCGGGGTGCTTTACGGAGTGTTTGCGCTACTAAGCAAGATCGCCCGCGGAGAAAGCGTCCTCGCCATCAACGAAGTCCAGAACCCATATGCTCCAATCCGCTGGGTCAATCAATGGGACAACCTCGACGGCCGCATCGAGAGAGGGTACGGCGGGCCATCGATATTTTTCGCGGATGGGAAGGTGCGCAGCGATCTGACGCGTGCCGGAGAGTACGCGCGGCTGCTGGCCTCAATTGGCATAAACGGATGCACGATCAACAACGTAAATGCCGCGCCTGTTGTGCTCGAAGATGACTTCATCGCGCAAGCCAGGCGCATCGCGGACGCATTCCGGCCGTGGGGTGTGCAGATCTCGATGTCGGTCGATCTGAGCAGCCCGAAGTTGATTGGGGGACTGGACACGTTCGATCCGATGGATTCGCGTGTGGCGGAGTGGTGGCGCAAGAAAGTCGATGGACTCTACCGGCAGATTCCGGACTTCGGCGGCTTTGTAGTGAAGGCCGATTCCGAAGGACGTTCGGGACCGTCTGCTTACGGGCGCACTCACGCTGATGCCGCGAATGTCATTGCACGAGCACTTAAGCCGCACGGCGGCGTGGTCTTTTATCGGGCATTTGTTTACAACCATCATCTTGATTGGCGTGATCCAAAGAACGATCGCGCGAAGGCGGCGTACGACAATTTTCATCTGCTCGATGGCAAATTCGATGACAACGCCATCGTTCAGATCAAGAATGGCCCGATTGATTTCCAGGTGCGAGAGCCGGTGTCGCCGCTGTTTGCCGGGTTGCGCAACACCAACGAGGCCATCGAACTGCAGATCACGCAGGAATACACCGGGCAGCAAAAGCATCTCTGCTTCCTCGTTCCCATGTGGAGGGAAGTGTTGGATTTCGACATGCGTGTAGACGGGAGATCGAAGCCGGTGAAAGATCTGGTCAGCGGCCGCGTCTTTCATCGTCCGGTCGGCGGCTTTGTGGGCGTAGCGAACGTCGGTCTCGACGCGACTTGGCTGGGCAGCCCGCTGGCCATGGCGAATCTTTATGGGTTTGGACGGCTGGCATGGAATCCGGATCTCCGCAGCGAAACTATTATTGACGAATGGACCCGGCTGACATTCGGCAGCGAGCCGCGGGTGGTCAAGACAATCGCGAATCTGCAGCTAAGTTCGTGGCCCGTATATGAAAGCTATACCGGGCCGCTCGGCGCCGGGACCCTGACAAATATTGTTGGAAATCACTATGACCCTGGACCCCAGTCATCGGAAGAAAACGGGTGGGGACAGTGGCATCGGGCGGACCATCAGGGAATCGGCATGGATCGCACGATGGCCACCGGAACCGGGTATATAGGGCAGTATCCGCCCGAGGTGCAGAAGGTGTACGAATCGCTGGCGGCTTGTCCGGACAACCTCCTGTTGTTCTTTCATCACGTCCCGTACGCGTACGTTTTGCACTCGGGAAAAACTGTCATTCAACATGTGTATGACTCGCACTACGATGGAGCCGAACGCGTCCGCGGTTTCGTCGCCCAATGGAAGACGCTCGAGGGTCGGGTCGATCCCGAACGATACCGCGACATCCTGGCTCGCTTCGAATTTCAGGCTGGAGAGGCCGTGAAATGGCGGGATACCATCTGCAACTGGATGTATGGCTTGTCGGGAATCCCGGACCAAAAAGGGCGATTTCGGCCTTAGGGCAGGGACTTTATCCATTAAATTCAAGTTTTTGCGCCCTCCGGCTTGCGGATTTTGCGGAGTTCCGTTAACGTTTACGGTTCCGGAGGCAGGGTGCTCAACTGCCTCCTGAGATTTGCTGGCTGTACATGGCCGGCCCCGACGCAGGCCTAAAAATGGGAAAGCCTCCAGCCACTCTCGGCGACATTGCGAAGTCGCTGAGCACGTCCATCGGCACCGTTCACCGCGCGCTCCACGACCATCCCGGAGTAAGCCCAGCGACCAAGGCCAGAGTTTTGCAGATGGCGAGGAACCTGGGCTACCGGCCGAACTTGGCGGCAAGGTACCTGTCTTCGAAAAAGACGCTGCGAATCTCAGTGAATACGCTCCAGGGTACAACCTCGTTCTGGGATGAAGTGCGCGCGGGGATTCGAGAAGAAGCTGCGGGCATCCTTCTTGAAAATGTCGAAGTGGAATTTCGCACATCTCCCAGCCTCGGAGAGGGCGAAGAGGAGGCTCTAGAGGCAGCTATCGCGGCGCAGGTTGACGGCATCATTACGTTTCCGAGCCGCCCGGAAACTTTGCGGTCATGGATCCGCCGTGCCTCGCGCTCGCATATTCCGGTAGTGTGCGTCGCGACAGATGCGCCCAACAGCGGGAGATTGGGAATCGTCGCGATCGACACATTGGCCAGCGGTGCCATCGCCGCCGATCTCATGGGAAGGTTCCTGGGCGGGCGGACCGGGTCGGTCGGCATCACGGTATTCGACATGGGGATTACCGAGCATGCCGAGAAATACGGAGCCTTCGAATCCACGCTGAAATCGTTTTATCCCCATCTGGAGCTGCTTAGGCCGATTGAAGATCACGATGTGGAACGTGAAGCGTATCGCAAATGTCGCAAGCTGTTTGAAGAGCGGACTGACCTCACCGGAATTTATGTGACCACCGAGGCGTCGATACCCATGCTGAACGCGGCTTGCGACGCGAAGGTGCTCGATCGGCTTACGGTCATCACCACGGATTTGTTCTCCGATCTCGTCCCCTACATACGTTCGGGCGCGGTGGCGGCCACGATTTACCAACGCCCGCGAGCGCAGGGGCAGATGGCTCTCCGGCTGCTGCATGAGTTCCTCGCCGAGGGCGGACGGCGGTCGAATCAAGTTTCGCTGGCTCCCCACCTGGTGATGCGGGGGAATCTGGATTTCTTCTTGAGCCGGCAATCGCAGGAATCCGCAAGCAAGAATGGGCAAAACGGACAGGAATCTCGCAGGTTGGTGCAGGATCTCGCTTAGCCAAGCCAGTTGAATCAAGCCAACGAAAGGTCAGATGGAATCATGGCTTATTTAGGCATCGATGTGGGCACGGGGGGAACGCGGGCGCTGGTGATTGATGCGCAGGGAAACGTTGTGGCTTCGGCATCGGCGGAGCATCAGCACTTTGCCAGCCCGAAGCCCGGCTGGGCCGAGCAGGATCCGAGGGATTGGTGGCAGGCGTGTGGGGCGGCGGTGCGGAAGGCGCTCGAAACCTCCGGGATTCGCGAGGAAGATATTGAGTGCGTGGGATTCTCCGGGCAGATGCATGGGGCAGTGCTGCTCGATGCTTCGGATGAAGTGGTGCGGCCGGCACTGATCTGGTGCGATCAGCGCAGTGAGCCTCAGTCCGTGGAACTGGAGAAGCTCTTTGGGCGTGAGGCGCTGATTCGGCTCACCTGCAATCCTCCGCTGACAAATTTCACGTTGACCAAGTTTCTCTGGGTGCGCGAAAACGAGCCCCAAGCATGGGCGCGTGTGGCGCACGTCATGCTGCCGAAAGATTACGTGCGTTTTCGTTTAACTGGGGAACGCGCTATCGATATGGCGGATGCGTCGGGCACGCTGCTGCTGGACGTGGCGAACCGGCGATGGTCGAAGGAAGTGCTGGCCAAGACCGGTATTCATGAGAGTTTGCTGCCAGCGCTGTTCGAATCGCCGGAGGTGTGCGGCAAGGTTTCTGCTGCCGGCGCAGAAGCTACCGGGCTGCGCGCCGGGACGCCAGTGGTCGCGGGGGCGGGGGATCAGGCTGCAGGCGCCGTGGGCATGGGCATCGCGCGTGTTGGTGCAGTGAGCGCCACGATTGGAACTTCGGGAGTGGTGTTTGCTTCGACCGATCGTCCGGCGATGGACCCAGCGGGACGGCTACACACGTTCTGCCATGCGATTCCGGGACGGTGGCACGTGATGGGCGTGACTCAGGCGGCGGGACTGTCGCTACGCTGGTATCGCGACAACTTCGGCGCAGCGTCGCCGGGAATGCAGAAGAAGGACGGACGTGATCCCTACGACGTATTTGCCGAGGAAGCCGCTGCTGCGCCCGCAGGATCGGAGGGGGCGCTGTGGGCGCCGTATCTGATGGGCGAGCGCACGCCGCATCTGGATCCCAATGCGCGAGCCGCCTTGGTCGGCTTGACGGCTTCGCACACGCGGGCGCACGTGATTCGCGCGATTCTGGAAGGCGTGGCCTTCAGTTTGAAAGATTCCTTCACCATCTTCGAGGAGATGAAGATTCCGGTGACCTCGATTCGGTTGGGCGGTGGCGGTGCACGCTCGCCGTTGTGGCGGCAGATTCAGGCTGATGTTTACGGGCGCGAGGTGGAGATCGTCGCCGCGGAAGAAGGTGCGGCGTATGGAGCGGCGATTCTGGCGGGCACGGGAGCGGGGGCGTGGTCGTCGGTAGAGCAGGCATGCGATGCGCTTGTGAGGGTGGCGAAGCGAATTGCGCCGAATAAGAAAGACTTGCCCATTATGCAGAACGCATACCAGATTTACCGTAAGATTTACCCCGCTCTGCGCAGCGTTTTGTAGGCGTCCTGTTTCAATCGTCTTGTTCAGATTCGGACACTAATTTTCAATCCCGTACAGTCTCCGGTGTGGCCAAGTGACGAATTTCCCTGGCAGTGAGGGGCTTCCTTTCATTGCTCTTTGGTAAAAAAGGTGCACTGCATAGAGCATGCAGTCGTGCGGGTGGAGGGATCGATGGCGACATGGTTTCAAGACCTGCGCTATGCCTTGCGGCAATTGAATAAGTCGCCGGGATTCACGGCGGTTGCAATTTTGACGTTGGCGGTAGGCATGGGAGCGAACATCGCCATCTTCAGCTTTGTCGATGCGATGTACCTGAAGCCGTTGGCTGTTTTTGAACCAGAGCACCTGGTACGCGTCTACGCCAAAGGGCCCTCGGGGCATTATGGTGCCGGCTTTTCTTACGCCGAATTCGCGCTCCTGCGCGACCACAATTCCTCCATTAGTGCCTTATCGGTGGAGACAACCGTACCTCAGCTGCACTTGGTGGATGCTGGTGATTCCGAAGAGATTCGCGGCGAGTTCGTTTCCAGCAACTACTTCAGCCTGCTTGGCATTCAACCATCCATCGGAAGAAGTTTCTCACCGGCAGAAGATACGGTCCCTAACCGCGACGCCGTCGCTGTGATCAGTGACCATCTGTGGAAAGCGCACTTCAGCCAAGATCCGGCGGTGCTTGGTCGTGAAATTCATATCAATGGCTTCCTCTTTAAGGTGATCGGTGTTGCTCCGCCGGGATTCTACGGCGATGTGACGGGAAAGCCGACAGAAATATGGATTCCGGCGATGATGTATGCCCCGGTTGGCTATGGGTGCGATGACGGGTCTTACAGTTGCTCACTCTTCGACGCGATGATCGGGAGGCTCAGTCGCGGCGTGACGGCTTTGAATGCGCAGGCAGAGGTTAGCAGTCGCATCCTCTGGTCTGCGACCGACTGGCCGGAAAGGCCGAGCCGTAGGCAGGCTGTCCTGATGTCGGCAAACGGCGAGTCCCCAGACGATCAGGACGAACACGAGCAACAGTTGCGAATGCTAATGTCAGTAACGGCTTCGTTGTTGCTTATCGGCTGCGCGAACCTGGCCGGTTTGCTTCTTGCTCGGGGAGTGACACGCGCAAAGGAAATTGCCGTACGTCTGTCGATTGGCGCCACCCGGTCTCGTGTTATCAGACAACTTCTGACCGAGAGCGTTCTGCTGGCATCCCTGGGTGGAGTGGTCGGTCTCGTTTTTTCCTATGGAGCACGGGAAATCCTATCCAGGTTCTACGGCACAGATAGCGAGGGCTTTCACCATCTTTATGATTTGAGTTTTGACTGGCGCGTACTCGTCTATTCGCTAGCTTTGGCTTTGATCACAGGCGCCCTCTTTGGACTCGTTCCGGCAATTCGAGTGTCTCGACAGGATCTGGCGACGGAGCTCAAACAGGGTGGGGCGGCGGGGCAACACGCAAGAGGGTGGCTGCGGCGCGGGCTGATCGTCGGGCAATTGGCTGTCTCGATGATTTTGATGGTCTGTTCCGGGCTTCTTGTGCGTAGTGCTTTGGAGATTCGACGAGGCACGAACTTCGACCCTGAACACGTAGTTGTCCTTCGCGTCCGCCCCAAACTTACGAAATATGCGCAACAACAAACGGAGTCTCTCGTCCGCCGGCTGGACCAACAGTTGAGTGTGACTCCTAACATCGAATCTCCAGCATTCATGGAGGGAGGCGAAGGGCTTGTCTGGGACTGGCGAAGCGGCCGAGACGCCCGGGTCAGTGCTGTCCCGCAATCTCAGACGCAGAACGGGGGTTTGATCGTTCGTAAGCAAGATATTGGACAGAACTTCTTTCGAACGCTGAGGGTGCCGTTGCTCCAAGGGCGGGAGTTCACGGAACAGGATCGACCGGGGTCACCTCACGCTGCAATCGTGAACGAGACTCTGGCTCAGTGTCTCTGGCCGACAGAGTCTGCATTGGGGCGCACGTTATTTGTCAACGGACAGCCATTCCAGATTGTTGGCGTCACCGCTAACATTCAGCCGGAGAGCCGTTTCCATCTTCCGGAACCGCATCTTTATCTTTCCTACTGGCAGTCGAATGCGACTCGCGAGGGCGACATCCGCTTCGCAATCCGCGTGGCCGGAGATACGGGGCTTGCCCTTCGTGAGATCCGCCGCGCAGTGCAATCATTGGACCCGAATGTGCCCATTAGCGAAGACATGTGCTTGTTGGAGCAACTCGATCTCGAATACATGCCTGTGCTGCTGGCACAGAACGTCATGTGTTTTTGCGGGCTGATCGCGATCTGCCTCGGCGCCATGGGGCTTTATAGCGTCCTTGCATTCGCGATCCGCACGCGCACTCGCGAGCTCGGCATCCGCATGGCTCTCGGAGCGCAGAAAGAAGATGTGCTGCGACTTATTCTAAGGCAGGGAACAGAACTGATGTCCCTGGGAGTAGTAGTAGGCACTTTCGGGGCAGTAATCTCGACGCGGTTCCTGGCGAGTTTGCTTTTTGGTGTGAGAGCGACTGATCCAGTCATCTATATTTGCGTGACGATCCTGTTCGTTCTCGTGGCACTTGCAGCCTGTTATCTCCCCGCGAGAAGGGCGACGCACATCGACCCCCTGCAGGCTCTGCACATCGAGTAGCCGACTAGTCTCTACTTGGCGGGCTCCTTGACCAAAAGTACCTGGTCTCCGGCCACATCCTTCATCTGCTGCACGATTCCGGACGGCCAATGAATCTCCACGAGGTCTGCAGACGCATTGGCCCCCAGACCGAAATGGACAGGACCCGCGCTTGACGACGCATATCCGCAACTGGTCGTCATGTGGTTGTACTGTGCACCGGATTTCGTGACCACTCTGATCCGCGCGCCGATGCCGTCGCGGTTGCTCTTCGTTCCTTGCAGCTTGAATTCGATCCAGTGATTCGTGCCGGGACTCTGGTTCACCCAGATTTCAGCTGGAGCATTGATCGCGCTTACGACTACGTCGAGCTTTCCGTCTCCGTTCAAATCGGCTACGGCTGAGCCGCGATGGCGCGATGGAGGTTGCGCGGTCAGGCCGGCCTCCGCGGTCAAGGCGGCGAACTTCATCCCGCCGAGATTCCGGAAC
>DATMOO010000104.1:0-2222 GCA_035568275.1 Candidatus Sulfotelmatobacter sp. | reverse complement strand
CTCGATCGCCGGATGCGAAAAGATCACCCGGTCATACTTCAGCAGGTGATACGGATGCACTTCATTCCCGCGCAGCAGTTCGAGCCCGTGAATGATTCGCGCGCTCAGTTCCAGGTTGCGATTGTCGTGCTTAGGCGCCTCGACCACCAGCACCGTCTTGTCCACTTTCAGCGCATTCAGCGCCTTTTGAAATTCCTTGGTCTTGGGTTCTTTCAGGTCGAAGGCATTGACGACGATCAATTTGCCGTCGGCAAACTTCGCCGCCAGGGCCGACCGCAAAGCCCCGAGCAATTTCTTCTTCGGGAACGCGTAGTCGTAAGAGCGCGGCACCGGACCATGCACAGTGTAACCATGCCGCCACAGCGGCGAACGGATCGATCCAATGCGCGCCCGCCCGGTCCCCTTCTGCTTCCAAAGCTTCTTGCCCGAACCGGAAACTTCCCAGCGGCCCTTGGTCTTGTGCGTTCCGGCGCGCTGCCCGGCGCGATAGTGTTTCACCGCTTCCCAGAGCAGATCTTCATTCACCGCGCCGAAGATCTCATCAGCGAGATCGAATGTGCCAACCTTCTCGCCGCTCAAATTGTGAATATCAATCGTTGCCATATATTTCTCTTTAACCTGTGTGGAGCGGGCACTCCTGCCCGCTTGTCTCCACCACTCCAAAACCAGCGGGCAAGAGCGCCCGCTCCACACGAACTATGCTTTCTTAGCTGCTCTCTTGGCCGCCTTCAACGGATCAACCGTCGCCGCGCCCGCGAATCCACGACGCTCTCTTGGTGGTTTCTTGGCTTTCGTAATCACGATGTATCCGCCCTGAGGTCCCGGAACGCTGCCTTCGACGACCAGCAGATTCTCGTCCTTGTCCACGCCCAGAACGCGCAGGTTGCGAGTGGTTACCTGGCGATCGCCCATGTGCCCGGACATCCGCATGCCTTTGAATACGCGCGACGGAAATGCGGAGGATCCGATGGAACCAGTGATCTGGAACATCGAACCGTGCGATTTCGGGCCGCCGGCGAAGTGATGGCGTTTTACGACACCCTGGAAGCCTTTGCCCTTGCTGATTCCCACGATGTCGACGAATTTCTCGCCATCGAAAATCTCGACCAGCACACGGTCGCCAACCTTCACCGCTCCGTCGCCATCGGCGGACGGCTCAATCTCGAGAGGCACTTCGCGCATGAATTTCACCGGCGGCAGATTGTTCTTCGCCAGATGTCCCTTCGCCGGCTTGGTCAGCCGCGACTCCTTCACAAACTCGACCAAGCCGATCTGCGCCGCTTCGTATCCGTCTTTCACAGATGTCTTATGCTGGGTCACCACGCAGGGGCCGGCCTGCAGCACCGTGACCGGGCGAACGTCGCCCTTCGAGTCAAACAGTTGCGCCATCCCGACTTTCTTGCCCAAAATTCCCGCGACCTTCGTTGCCATAATCTCCATCTCCACCAGCATGGCCAGTCGGTGAACGACTGCTATTGGCTGGACGCTTCTGCTCGTAGCTCAAAGCTCGAGGCCTGAAGCTATTTATGTTCCTTGCCGAACGCTTTGATCTCGACGTCGACACCAGCCGGCAGATCCAGCTTCATGAGTGCATCCACCGTTTGCTGCGTCGGCTCGAGGATGTCGAGCAACCGCTTGTGCGTGCGGATCTCAAACTGCTCGCGCGACTTCTTGTCCACGTGCGGGGAACGCAGCACGCAGTACTTGTTCTTCATCGTGGGCAGCGGAATCGGTCCCGCAATCTGCGCGCCGGTGCGCCGCGCGGTTTCCACAATCTCGCCCGTCGACTGATCCAGAATGCGATAGTCGTAAGCTTTCAACCGGATCCGAATTCTCTCTTTTCCAATCACTGTTTCGTTTCCTAACCCCTCCTGGCGTCTCCGGGAGGAAAGAACTGGCGGCAAGCTGCAAGCCGCGTTGTTTTGCCTGTGTGGCGCGGGCACTCTTGCCCGCTCGCCGGCAGCACCGGAAAAACCTCGCGGGCAAGAGTGCCCGCGCCACACTATCCTTACTGAATAATCTCGGCGATCGTGCCGGCTCCCACGGTGTGGCCGCCTTCGCGGATGGCGAAGCGCAAGCCCTTTTCCATGGCCACCGGCGTGATCAACTCGATCACCAGGCTCACGTTGTCTCCCGGCATCACCATTTCCGTGCCCGCCGGTAATTCCGCTACGCCGGTCACGTCGGTCGTTCGCAAGTAGAACTGCGGACGGTATCCCTTG
>DATMOO010000103.1:0-42886 GCA_035568275.1 Candidatus Sulfotelmatobacter sp. | reverse complement strand
CGTAGGGACAGCCGCCTCGGCTGTCCCGCCAGGGCAAAGCCCGGCGGAACCAGAAGTAAAGTTGGAAGTAAGAAAGGGTGCCCCACTCTTTCCTTCGATGTTTGTAGGGACAGGGTGGGGATTTTGATTTTCGTCATTGATCTCGACCAACTGTTCCGGCATCGTCTACCGCGAAAAGCTTGAACCACGAAGGACACGAAGGAACACGAAGGAAATCTCTGGATTTCGGACTTCCTTCGTGAACCCTCGTGTCCTTCGTGGTTGAAGCTTTTGGTTCTCACCATGACAGCCGAGATGGCTGTCCCCACGTAACCCAGGCGCCTACGACGTTGCTTTCTCGCCGCTGGCTGATCCGAACCCGTAGCCCTCGTGCATGGCTTGGCGGAATTTTTCCCGCTCTTCCGGAGTCATCTTCTTACAGCGGCCTCGCCAGTGGCGCCTGGGTCCGGGGCCGTGGCCTCCCAGCCCGCCGAACAAAATCCTGCACAGAGCCAGCAGTCCCAGCGCTTGCCAAAAGCCGAGCGCCCTCCATCCGAACAGCGGCGGCAGCAGCCAGTTCCACAGATGCATCACCACTTCGCCGCCGATCCAGGCGAACAGCACCATCCCCACGATTGCCAATGGCGCGATCCAAAACCACCTCTTTCTCATAGTCCGTCCCTCATGCTTTCGTAAATTCGTTGTACACCCGCTGCAATCGCTCTCGCAGATGCAGTACCGCATATCGTTTGCGCGACAGCAGCGTGTTCACGCTGACGCCAGTCTCGGCGGCCAACTCTTTGAAACTGCGCCCTTCCAATTCGTGTGCCATGAACACCTCGCGCTGTTCCTTCGGCAATTCGCCGAGCGCCCGCTTCAGTTCTTTCAGCAGCAGGTGGCGCGCGTAAAGTGCCTCCGGTCCAGCATCGCGCGACGGGAGAAAGTCCTCGAACTGCAAGTCCTCGCCGCTCTCGTCCGCGATGGCGATGTCGCTGAAGTTCTCCGGCTCTTTCTTGCGAAACAGATCGGTAATGCGATTGCGCGCCACACGAAACAACCAGCCAGTGATGTGCTCGATGGGCATCAGCAGGCGATTGGCTTCGACCAGACGGTAGAAGACCTCCTGCAAAATGTCCTCCGCATCACCCGGATCGGGCACGCGCCGGCGGATGAAGTTCAGCAGGCGCGACCGCTCCCGCTTGACCACCTCGGAAATGCGCTGGTCCTGTTCGAGTGCGATGCGCTCGATTTTCATGAACTGTGCGCTCGCCGCTTCGTTCATCTACGGGTGTAGACGAATGAGGGGGTACGGATATTGTAGGGATTTGCGACTGCCGCCGATCGGCACCCGATGAAGATCGCGCCTGGAACTGGTCTCATAAATCGGGTCGCTGGATCTAAGGCGTCCCTCAGGGGCTGAAGCCCGTGTCTTTTATGGCTCTTTACGGCGCGGCTGAAAAGCCGCGCCCTTTCAAAACAATTACGTGAAACACGTTCTACGCGCTTGCGTTGACTTGCCATTGGGGAACACCCATGCTGGGCGCGCGCTTTCTGATCCGCACGCGCACGAGCCAGTAAATCAGCAAGACCAGCGGAAGAATCGCGAGTGGTGCCAGGATGTACTGCTTGCGGATGGCAGACGGGAAGACTTGCTGCTGTCCGAGAAAGAACGATCCGCTGGCGATGAAAAGCCCGAAGCACATGCGCCAGAGGTGGCGCGCGATGCGTGGTGTGCCGGAAATGCCTCCGCGCATCAGCATGCGAATATCGCCCGCGGCAGCCAGCAGGGGAATGGTGCCCATGAAGAAATACATCCCCAGAGGAACGCCGGCTTGCGGAGCAGCCTGACCGTTAACGACCAGCACTCCCAGGATCAGAAGGCTGCCTCCGACCGCGAGTCCAAAAACGAGCGCACCCCAATCGAAGATGCTGGTTTCTCCGTCTCTGCGGTGGCCGGCCAACCAGGCCGTGGTAATCATGTAGACCGTCAAGAGCCCGCCGAAGACGTTGTTCGTCTGATGTTTCATCAGTGCGAGCGTCGAACCGCACGCGCCCATGATCAGCATGGCGACCACAAAGACGTTTCCCGCCGCACGGTGCCCGCGCGAGCCTTTGCGGAACACCATGGCAATTGTGCCGGAGAGCAATCCAATCATCCCGCCGGCGATGTGAAGAAACAACAATGGCAGTCGCATAAGTTACTCCTTTGCCAGCCCTTTCTTGTGGGCCGATCCGGACAAACCGTAGAGCAGAGCCGTGACCGCGAGGTACAAAACGCCCACGACAAGGTCCACTTCGAAGGCGAGCCTGCCGTGAAAGAACAGGACGAAAGCACCCGTCGAGATCGTGAGCAGGTAGTAAGCGCCAATGAACTTCGAACCCACGCGTGGGGACGTTCCCGAAATCCGCTTGCTGATTTGAGCGCTGCTCATGTTGTGTTCTCCTTCCACGCGACGTTAGTAAACGGGCATTCGTTCAGAGTGGCGACCGTTGCCGCCGTATCCTCGCCGCCACCAAAAGAAACACCGCCGCAAACACCAGCCCCAACCACAATCCTGGAGTGACGAGGAAGGGACCCGGCGTCATATGCATGTCCGGATCGAGCATGTTCGCATTCGCATTGCCGGTAGCTTCCTGGCCGCCGTTGAAGCGGTAGTTCAAGAAATTCAGGAAGTAGCTGGTATGAAACGCAATCTTTTCGAAAATCACCACTGCGAACGGTGGCAGCACCGCCCAGAGAAACGGTGTGCGGCGCGACCAGGCCGAGATCAGAAAGAGCCAACAATAGAGCGGCGCGTACCAAAGCATGTGGACGGTCACGAGGTGATAGGCCAGTCCCCACATCGTGTGGTAGAGCTCCAGGCGATTCCAGAAATCGGCGACGCTGAAGCCGCTGCCCGCCACCACGGCGCTGCTCAGCAGCAGCATGATCGTCTCGACTGCGAGAGTCGCGACGAACGCGATCACCGGAAGCAGCAGCAGCGGGATACTTGCTTTCGCCAGCACCGTTGTGAGATCAGAAACCGGCAGCGACTTCCAGAACAGGATGCTGCGGTCGCGTCGCTCTCCGTAGAGTGAGTCCAGGGAATAGAAGATGCTGACGATAAACGCCGCCGCCATGATCAACGCGGCCGCAACGTCGAACGGCTGCGCGAGAGCGTGACGCTGTGCCATGGGCTCCATCGTCATGGCTCTTTGCATGGTTCGCGGAAGCTGCGCCAGTACAACCACGAAGCCCAGCAGGATGACTGCCGCGATTGCCAGCGGCCCGAGGTAGATGGAACGATATTCAAAGAACTCCCGGCGAACCGACCAGTAAAAGGGTCGTGTGGGAGCGAGAGCCCTCGCCGGTGCAGCTTTCTGTTCGAAGGCCTCGTTCAGGGTATGGGATGAGGCTGTCATCGCGCCACTCCTTCATATTGGCTCTGGATATTTCCGGCCTTGGGAACTTCATTCGCGTTGCCAATGACCGCCACAAACAAGTCAGCAATGCCCGGTGTGCGAACCTCGCCGAGCGCGGCCAGTTGCTGGCGATCGGCGCGATCGAACAGCAGAATGCTGCGTCCCAGCACCTGGCGCTCGTGCATCGGTTTGAGCGCACGAGCTTCGGCCAGTCGGTCGGGCTTCACCGTGACTTCCGCGTAGCGCGATTCGAACTCCTCCATGTTGCAGACGAACACGATGCGCCCGCGGTCGATGAACATCAGGTCAGTGATGACGTGTTGAATTTCCTCCACCTGATGCGTGGTCACGATGATGGTGCGCGTGCGGTCGTAGTAATCATTCAGCAGGGAATCGTAAAACTGCTTGCGATACAGGATGTCGAGACCGAGCGTAGGCTCATCGAGGACCAGCAAACGCGCATCAATGGCCATGACCAGCGCGAGATGCAGTTGCGCCACCATGCCCTTCGACAACTCCCGGACTTTACTGGAACGCTTGATCGCAGTTTTGGCGAGGAAGGCTTCTGCCTTGCTTCGATCGAAGCGTGGATGCACTCCGGCAACGTAATCGATGGCTTCGCACACGCGGATCCATCGCGGCAGCACCGCCACATCGGCAATGAACGATACGTCGCACATCAGCCGTTCACGCTCGACCCACGGATCGCGTCCCAGCACCCGCAGCTGACCGTCATAGGGAATCAGGCCGAGGATCGCATTTAAAGCGGTGGTCTTGCCGGCTCCGTTCGGGCCGATGAGCCCGAGGATGCGTCCCTCTTCGACGCGCAAATCGACGCCGTCGAGTGCGACCGTTGTGCCGAACGCCTTACGCAAACCTCGTGCTTCGATGCATGGCATGGTGTCAGCTTTCCTCCTGGGGATCCTTGGCCTTCGACGACGTCTCTTTCGACGAAGGGTGCCCCACTTCTCCCTGGTTTTGGGAGAAGTGAGGATCTTCGGAAGGCTTGCCGTTTGCGCCCAGCAGCTCTTGCGTGTTCAGCCCCAGCCGCTGGATGGTCTCCTGGATCCTGGGCCATTCTTCGGCGAGAAATTTCTGGCGCTCGCCTTTCATAAGCAAGTTGCGTGCACCCGCGTTGATGAACATGCCGCGTCCCCGTTTGGTTTCAACCAGTCCTTCGTCTACCAGTTGCTGATATCCCTTGAGGACCGTGAGCGGGTTGACCCGATATTCCGCCGCGACGGTGCGCACCGAGGGCAGGGAATCACCCTCTTTGAGCACGCCGTCGAGAATCATCGCGACCACGCGATCGCGAAGCTGGCGGTAAATCGGCTGATTGTCGTTCCACTCACGGTCCATCCGGTTTGTCCCAAGCACTCCAGAGTCTTAACAACTTACTTTGCACGGTGCAGGTCGAAGTGGGCATGCACCGGTTTATCGCCGGGCATCATGTAGGTCCAGTCCTCGATGTGATGATCCGCATCGACCAGCGTGAATATTCCGTGGTGCATGTGTCCGTATTCGGTGCCGCCTGATATGTCGACGAGATCAAATTCCACGGTTTTGCCGTCTTCTGATTTCCTCGCTACCATGTGCGGACGATTTCCGGCGTCGCAGTAGTGAACCAGATTCAATTGATCGCCATTCAGGTAAAGCATCGTAACGGGGTGATCGTACTTTTTGGGATCGAGTGGAGTTCCCGCCTCTTGCAATTCATGCACAATCGCATGCCCGCGGGAAGTCACACGCATCGAAACATGAAGGTCGGCACTGTCCCCTGTCATCCCGGGCATTGGCGGATTGACCGTCACGCGGCCTTCCCAATCCCCGCCCAGAGTTTTCAAACTGTCAAAGGACTTCTGTGCGTCAGATTGTGCGAAAGCCGCGGTGGCCAGCGACAGCAACGCTAGCGGTAGCAGAACACGAAGCGATTTCATAGTCATTCTCCTCATATGGAACTTCTTCTCGCTGCACTTGAGGTCGACCTTTGCTCATCATGCTGTGGCCAGCAGCACTGTTATACTTAACTACAACACTAGATAACATGCAAGCTTTTTCTTGAGAATTTTTTGTGGGGGCTATTGGCAAGACCACGGACAGATACAAGCTGCACCAATACTGGTACAGGTCAGGATAAGAGGCTGGATTCAGGAGGGTTCAGGGGCCTGGAAGGCTGTGCAAATAAAGTCCATTAAGATATGTGTTATCAACGATTTAGATATAGAAGTAAATCGATTTAACCTCCCCTCTCCGGTGTCGCTTCATGCCGAGGCACACTAACTTCGAGCAGTCGACCGCATCGTTCGCCGAGAGGTATTAGAACCTCGGCAACGGGCATTTTAGACGTCGACCGGATCGTTGTTCCCGACACCCGGGAATCAATAACTTGAACCGAGCGAGCCGACGCTGAGGCGAAAGCCGCTTCAAAATTCCTTCCGCGAGATTCAATCCTAAGGCCCCATGGGCACGAGTATCATTGTCCGTTAAATTCCATGTCTCTCCCTCACTTTGCCGAACCGATTCTCGACGCTGAAGAGCGCTTTGAAGGCTTCGAGAATCTCATGCCGTTCCGGGTGCAGAACATTCTCCTGGTCTCAAGTCTTTATGACTCTTTTATTCTGCGCGAAGACGGGCGGCTCAACGAACTGCTCATCGACGAATCGCTCGAACTGAACCTGCGGCAGATTCCCGGGATCACACACGTTTCCAGTTGCGCCGAGGCGCTCGATCTGGCCAAGGCCAGTCCGCAATTCAATCTGATCGTAACGAATCTGACGGTGGGCGACACCAACGCCGCCGCGCTCGCCCGCGCCGTGCGGCGTGCCGGACTCGACGTGCCTGTCGTCGTGCTGGGCTACGACTACCGTGAGATTAAAAAGTTTGTTGCCCAGAATCCTGTTACTGACATTGACCGCGTATTTCTTTGGCAGGGAACGGCACGCATCCTGATCGCGATCGTGAAGTACGTCGAAGACAAGTACAACGTGTTGCACGATTCGCGCGCCATGGGCGTCCCCGTACTGCTGGTCGTTGAAGACAACATCCGCTACTACTCATCATTTCTGCCAGTCATCTATACCGAGCTGATCAAGCAGTCGCGGCGGGTGATTCAGGAAGGCATCAACGTGGCGCACAAGCTGGTGCGCATGCAGGCCCGGCCGAAAATTCTGCTCGCTTCGAATTTCGAGGACGCGGCCGAACTGGTGCAGAAATACCGCGACTATATCTTCGGCATTGTGTCAGACGTGGAGTTCCCCTGGGACGGCAAGCTGAGCCCGGAAGCGGGATTCGAGTTGGCACGCATGGTGAAGAGCCTGACTCCAGATGTGCCTGTAGTGCTGCAGACCAGCCGCACGGAATTTCGTCCTCGGGCGCATGCGGAAGGTTACTCCTTCCTGCGCAAGCGTTCGCCAACTCTGTTGAAAGACCTGCGGCGCATTCTGACCGACTCGTTTGGATTCGGCGATTTCGTCTTCCGCATGCCCGATCAACACGAGGTGGGCCGCGCCACGGACCTGAACGAACTCGAGGAGCAGCTGCAAACCATTCCTGCGGACAGCCTGATGTACCACGCGCAGCGCAATCACTTCTCGCACTGGCTGATGGCGCGCACCGAGTTCGCACTGGCGGCCAAGCTGCGTCCGCGTAAGGTCTCGGACTTCAACGGTCCCGAGCACCTGCGCCGCGACCTCATCGAGTCGATCAATGATTACCGGCGCGAACAAAACGAAGTCCTGATCGGAGATTTCAAGGCCGATACCTACAAGCCGGCGCAATCGAGTTTTCTACGGATCGGAGCGGGTTCGCTCGGAGGCAAGGCCCGGGGCCTGGCGTTCGTGCGTCATCTTCTGCGCACCCGGCGTATTGTGAAGCGCTTTGCCGGAGTGAAGATATCAGTGCCTCCCGCGGTCGTGATCGCGACTGACATGTTCGATCAGTTTCTCGCCGAGAATAACCTCAGCGACTTCGCCCTGCATTGCGATGACGACAGCGAGATTCAGCAGCGCTTTCTGGATTCGCCGCTGCCGGCGACGCTGCAGGAAAACCTGGGTGCGTTCCTCGCAGAAGTTCGCTATCCGCTGGCGGTGCGTTCCTCGAGCCTGCTGGAAGATTCGCAGTACCAGCCTTTCACGGGCGTATATGAGACATTCATGTTGGGGAACCAGCAGGCTGATGTTGAGGCGCGATTCAACGAACTATGCGAGGCGATCAAACTGGTCTATGCGTCGACGTTCAGCCAGCACGCGAAGGCTTACGTGCGCGCCACGCCCTACCGCCTGGAAGAAGAGAAGATGGCGGTCATCCTTCAGCAGGTGGTGGGGGCGCAATATGGTCCGAGGTTCTATCCGGATTTTTCCGGCGTGGTGCGGTCGCACAATTTCTATCCTATCGAGCCGATGACTTTTTCAGACGGAATCGCCGCCGTCGCTCTGGGATTAGGGCGCACGGTGGTGGATGGCGGCAAGTGCATGAGCTTCTGCCCGCGTTATCCGCGAAACCTGCTGCAGTTCTCCTCGGTCGAAGACATTCTGGCCAACACGCAGACGGAATTTTGCGCTCTGGAACTCGACGGCGTTCCCCATGGCGGAGGGCCAGGGCACCTGCGCGAGGTGCGCTTCGGCCTCGACGTAGCCGAAGCCGATGGTACGCTGCACGCGGTCGCTTCCACCTACTCCGCCGATAACAATGCGGTGTACGATGGCCTCAGCCGACCGGGAGCGCGCGTGGTGACATTCGCGCCCATGCTCAAGCATGGCTTTTTCCCACTGGCGAACATTCTGGAAGTGCTGGTGCACGCCGGCGAAGACGCGCTGGGGAATCCGGTGGAGATTGAGTTTGCCGTACGCCTTCCGCGGGGCGAGGAGCCAGCCGAATTCGGATTCCTGCAGATTCGTCCGCTGACGCTCTCGCGCGATCATCAGGAACTGACGATCGGAGACGTCGATCCGGCGGAACTGATCTGCCGCAGCACCAAGGTACTCGGCAACGGCCGCATTGAGAATCTGCAGGACGTGGTGGTCGTCGATTTGCAGCGCTTCGAGCGCAGTCGCAGCCGCGAGGTCGCTGAAGCCGTGGCACACTTCAATGCAGTTCTGAGCGCGGAGAATCGTCCGTACCTGTTGATCGGTGTGGGCCGCTGGGGTTCGAACGATCCCTGGCTCGGCATCCCGGTCGAGTGGGACGAAATCTCCGGGGCGCGCGTGATTGTTGAAGCTGGCTTTCGCGACTTCCGCGTCACGCCCTCGCAAGGCAGCCACTTCTTCCAGAACCTAACGGCGTTCCAGGTTGGATATTTCACGGTGAATCCCGATGCCGGAGAAGGGTCCCTGGACTGGCAGTGGCTCGCCGAGCAGCCCGCGGTCGAAGAGCAGGGATGTGTGCGGCATCTCCAATTCCCGCAACCGCTGCGGATCGTCATGAACAGCCGGACGAGCCAGGGTGTGATCCTCAAACCGCAAGCGTAAAATGTCGCGCCGCCAGTTGCAGACCTGATTCCAGCGTTATCCCTGAAACGAATCTGCCTCCTGACTCACCATCGGTTAGGAGGAAGCCATGGCCACTGAACTATACGCGCTGAGAAAGTCGATGTGCCTCGGCCTGTCGGCCGCAACGGGCGGGCTTCTGGCAGTTTTGTCGGATATTGCGCAGAAGCAGGATGCATCGGCGGTCGAACACCTGCAGTCGGCTCTCACCGGGGTGTTAGGACTTCGAACCTATCCCGCAGTGGTGGTCCTTGCGCTGGTCGTGCTGGCGGTCGCGCTGAGCTTCATCTTCAGCGCGGAGTCCAACAAAAAGGCGTTCTACATAGGGGCCAGCATCCTGGCCATCATGATGACGGCCGTACCCTACAACGCCCCACCCAGTTTGAGCACGACGCCAATCGCGAAAAGCGTTGCGGCGCCCGTCAGTTCCCGCTGGTGGGATCGGTTGATGATTCCCGGGCAAGTGTACGCGCAGAGCGCGCCAGCGAATAACAAGAGCTACTCCGTGGATATTCATCTGCAAACCGACAACGGAAAAGCAGTGAGCAGCGCGACATTTACTCTGATCGACGCCAGTTCGGGCGAGGTACTTGGCCGGTCCACGGTGCAGTCGGGGGATTTTAGCTTCTATGCACCGAATCGCCCCTGCACGCTGCGAGTGAAGGTGGACGGCTATGAGATCGCGGACCGCCAACTGAGTCCCGCATCCCGGGCGATGACCATCCAACTGGCGGCTTCGCGCGTTCCCGTGGCTATCCAGCGGATATTCCGCAAGTAACTAACATCACTTTTGCCCGCACAGCGGCCTGTGATCCTAGTCACAGCCGCTGTGGTCGGCCTCTGCCCACAATCAAATAGCCTTTCGTGTGGCGGAGGGACAGTGTTCAAAATCGTCCATGCACAATTTCTTGCGCCGGGGATCAAACGCTTTGTTATCGAAGCGCCTCGCATCGCTCGCAAGCGGCGGCCGGGACAGTTCGTCATCCTGCGGATTTACGAGGAAGGCGAGCGGATTCCGGTCACCATCGAGAACTCTGATCCGGAGATGCGCACCATCAACATCGTGGTGCAGTCGGCCGGGAAGACCACCAACCTGCTCAATACGCTCGAGACCGGCGATTCCATCCTCGACGTGGTGGGTCCGCTGGGGAAGCCTTCGGACATCAGGAACTACGGCACGGTGGTCGTGATTGGGGGAGGAGTGGGTGCGGCGATGGCCTACCCCACGGCAGGGGCCCTGAAGCGAGCGGGGAATCGCGTGATCTCAATCGTTGGAGCGCGCAACAGAGAACTCGTGATCCTCGAAAAAGAGATGCGAGAGGTCAGCGATGCGCCGCTGATCACCACTGACGATGGCAGCTATGCCGATAAGGGATTCGTCACCGATAAACTGCGGCAATTGATCGAGAACGGGACGCGGATAGACCTGGTCGTGGCGGTCGGGCCAATCGTCATGATGAAAGCGGTCTCTGCGTTGACACGCAAAGAGAACATCCACATGGTTGTCAGCCTGAGCCCGATCATGATTGATGGAACGGGGATGTGCGGCGGATGCCGCGTTCTGATTGACGGCAAGAGCGAATTTGCTTGCGTCGACGGACCCGAATTCGATGGGCACAAGGTGAACTTCGAGGTGCTGGTGCAGCGCAATACGATGTATCGCACGGCCGAGCGGCAATCGATGGACGAATTCAAGCGCTTGCAGACAGCCGAGGCGGAAGCGGGCGCGATCTGCGCGGCAACGTCCAGTTTCGCGGCAAGGAGAGCACCGTTGAGCCCGACGGCCAGCAAGTCGAAGAATCCACTCTCTCCCAAAGAGCGAATCAAGGTTCCCCGACAAGTCATGCCCGAGCAGCCTGCGGAAGTACGCGCGCACAACTTCGAAGAGGTGAATCTTGGATACAGCCCGGAACTGGCGCAACAGGAAGCTTTGCGCTGCCTGGAGTGCGCCAAGCCGACGCACCGACAATTGTCCGGTGGGCATTGACGTAAAGGAGTTCGTGCAGCGAATCGTCATTGGGGACTTCCTTGGCGCTGCGGCGAAGATCCGCGAGGCCAACGTGTTGCCCGCCATTACCGGGCGTGTGTGCCCGCAGGAAGATCAGTGCGAAGGGAAGTGTCTGCTGTCGAAGAAAGTGAAGCCGCTGGGGATCGGCTATCTCGAACGGTTCGTGGCCGATTACGAGCAGCGCATGGGGACACACTTCATACCGAGCGCCGAGCCCACTGGAAAGAAAGTCGCCATCGTCGGAAGCGGGCTATCTGGATTGACCCTGGCAGGAGATCTGATCCAGAAAGGACACAAGGTGCGAGTGTTCGAGGCGCTTCACGAAATCGGAGGAGTGCTGGTCTATGGCATTCCCGAGTTCCGCTTGCCCAAGCAGATCGTGCGCGAGCAGATCGATTACATGCGCCAGATCGGCGTGGAGTTCGAGACCGATGCGGTCGTTGGACGGACGGTGACGATTGACGAACTGCTGGAAGAAGAAGGGTACGACGCGCTGTATATCGGCACCGGCGCCGGGCTGCCGCAATTCATAAACATTCCAGGGGAGCATCTGAACGGAGTTTATTCGGCGAACGAATTCCTGACTCGCATCAATCTGATGAAGGCCTACAAATTCCCCGTGTACGACGAGCCGATGCTCGACCTGCATGGGAAAGACGTGGCAGTAATCGGCGGCGGTAATACGGCGCTCGACGCGATTCGCTCGGCGTTGCGGCTGGGAGCGCGCAAGGCATATGTGATTTATCGCCGCAGCGACGCCGAGATGCCGGCACGCGCAGAAGAAGTGCATCACGCGCGGCAGGAGGGAATTGATTTCCAGATGCTGACCGCTCCCGTCGAGTTCCTCTCCGACGGCAAGGGGTGGCTCACAGCCGCGCGCTGCGTGCGCATGGAACTGGGACAACCCGATGCTTCTGGGCGTAGACGACCGGTTCCTATGCAGGGATCGGAGTTCGATCTGCCGTTATTTGTGGCGGTGATTGCGATCGGTACGACTGCGAATCCGATCGTGCAGAGCACTACGCCGGGGCTGGGCACGAACAAACGGGGATACATTCAGGCCAGCGAAGAAACGCAACGCGCGACGCGCAAAGGGGTGTTTGCCGGTGGAGACATCGTGACCGGGGCGGCGACTGTGATTCTGGCTATGGGCGCGGGACGGCGCGCGGCGAACTCGATTCATCGGTACCTGACCACGGGCGAATGGTGATTGCCTCTACTCCTGTCATTTCGACCGAAGGGAGGAATCTGCTGTCTGCCGGCAGCGGTGGCGCCGCATGCGCGAGCAGATTCCTCACGGCTTCGCCGTTCGGAATGACAGGAGATCAGTTGAAGTTGATTTCGAAGTACGTATCCGTTCTTGACCAGATCAGGGGAATCCTTGCCATCCAATATTTTCGGTTGATCGTATCGCGGGCGTGCTGGTGCTCTGCGGGCGGCAGAATGCGGGCTGTCGCCGCGAACTCCGGTCCGGTAACCTTTCCCCTGATGCTGCTGGGAGCAACCTTCACCTGAGGATTGTTGCGGATGCGTTTCGTTTTTCCCATGTCGCCGCGGGTCATCACGTAGAGTTTGTTGCCATCTTCTCCGAACCATACTGGCGTCGCAACACCGGCACCGGTCTTGCGGAACGTGGTCAGCGAAATGTATTTCTGTCCTGCGATGGGGGAAGGGATTGGGCTAGCCATGGCAAATATTGTAGCGGGATTAGGTGCCTTCATGTGTGCATGGATTCAGTGGTGGTGGGGCATTCCGGCTGGCGTGGCTGGTTCGCAAGTGGTTCTGCAGATTGCTCTTATCCTGCAATCTGTGTTACAAGCCTGAACATGCGTAAATGGATGCGCGAGCGCTTACAGCGCCGCAAGAAGAAATCCGAAGAGCAGGTGAGTCAGCCTGCGCCACCGCCACTGCAGCCTGCGTATTTTGATGCGGAAGAGCCGTCGGAAGCTGAGCCGGAGAGTCGCAGCGAAGCTATGGAAAGCGCCGAGAAAGAAGTTGAAGCGCAACCGATCGCCGCAGAGTCCGGGCCGGACGAGAGCGAGCAGGCGAAACCCAGAGCCGTTTTGGGAGCTGCGCAACGCAGCGCCCGCGGACGCCGTCGCCGTGGCGGCCGGGGAAGAGGGGGGCGTGGACGGGAGCAAGCCGTAGCCCAGGCATTCACGCCGAAAGGGGGGCCGGGCGCGCCGCCTGTGGAAGTTGACTCGGCGGAGCCCGATTTGGCTGAGGCTGAACCTGCTTTCGCTGAACCCGTTGAGGCCGCTGAAGCCAAAGCCCAACCCGTCTCAAGAACTCCGCAAGCTCCAGCAGTTCCCGCCGTTGTGCCGAGCGCTCCCTCTCGTCCGCCAAAGGGAATTGTCGTGCTCGCGATTGGGCTGCCCGGTTCCGGAAAGAGTTCATGGTTCAAGCGGCACAATGTCGTTCCGCTATCCAGTGATATGGTGCGGTCGCTGCTGTTTGATGACGTCCGCGAGCAGCGTTTCCAGGATCTGGTTTTCTCCAATCTCCGGTCGATGTTAAAGGCGCGGCTGATCGCCAAGCGTCCCATGAATTATGTCGACGCCACGAACCTGACTCCGCAAGAGCGTCAGCACTGGATCAAGCTCGCCAAAGACTACAACTACGAAGTGCACGCCGTGTTCTTCGATGTTCCTCTGGAGGTCTGCGTCGAACGGCATCAGCGGCGCGATCGGGTTGTCGCGGAGGATGTGATGCGGCGCATGGCTGCCAAGCTGAAGCCACCGGCGTTCCAGGAAGGGTTTGCAAAGATCACCGTGGTACGGGTCAAGAAGAAAGACGCTGAACCGGCAGAGCAGGCCAAAGCTTAAAGGCATTAACCACGAAGGACATGAAGGTACAGGAAGGGACCCATTTTCCAGAAATCCTTCGTGTAACTTCGTGTCCTTCGTGGTTTACGCCTTTCTATCCCTTCAAATGCGGAAGCAATTCTTTGAATGCTGCGGACGAGGACGAGCGCATCAACTCATAGATCATCATCTCCGTCGATGAGATGATGGCGCCCGCGGCGCGCATGCGGTCCAAGCCGATTTTCGAATTCCATTCCGTGCGCGAGCTGACAGCATCGGACGCGATGTGCACCAGATATCCTTCACGCAACGCTCCGAGCGCGGTCTGCGTGACGCAGATGTGGCTCTCCATGCCGCACAGCAGCAGCGTGTTGCGCTGACCGGGGAGCCGCTTGAGGAGCGCACAGAAGGCGTCGCTGCCGAAGCAGGAGAACAGCGTCTTGTCGACGGCTTCGGTGGCGGTGAGCAAGGAGGAGATTTCTGGAACCGTGGTGCCCAATCCCTTGGCGTATTGGGTACTCAGCAGGATGGGAATTTTCAGGATACCTGCCGCGCGGATGAGCAACTGCGCGTTACGCACGAGTTGCTCTTTCTGAAAGATCGGCGGCAGCATCTTCTGTTGAATGTCGATGACGACCAGCGCACACTGTTCGGCTTCGAGCGGGCGGCGCGCGAGTTCGGCGTAGTCGGAAGTTGTTGGGGCAATCTCGGTAGCGACGATCATAGAAATCTCTCGGAAAGGTTGGAGTCTTCGAGAATTCTAACGCCGAGATGAGAGATGCGCTTTTAATTGCATTGCAGCGGCACTCGACTTTTGTACATCTGCGAAGGACGCGGCAAAGCCCCACCGCGAAGATTGCTGAGAAAATCGGCAGAGAGCTATCTGCCTGCGCATTGGGTAGTGGGATGTGCTGTCACGAGTCTGCGGCCTGGTTGAGCGCTTGACTCACCTCCTTCAAATTGACCGAGGGTTCGTCTACCACTTACAATCAAAATGCCTGCCACAACCGAGTTGCCCCCTCGTTCAACGGCTAGGACACCTGCCTCTGGAGCAGGCTATCGGGGTTCGAATCCCTGGGGGGCAGCCAAAACCACTCGAGAAGTTCAGCCTGTATTCCCTAGTGTTGCTCTGTTGCTGCTGTGTTCGCCGAATGGGCGCGGGTCTCGTCCAGTTTTTGGCGAGCTTCCTCCAAGGCCTGTTGCGGATCACGGCCGGTGACTTCTTTGTACCAGGCGGGGTGATGCGTCCATGCCCATGCCTCGCTCACGGTGCCGCGGGTCATGGCCTGCATGGTGCCGGGCTCGCCGATCGTGCTGAGGTAAATGTGAATGAAGATGCCGGCCAACATAATCAAGGCCGAGATGTCGTGAATGACGTAGCTGATGGCGATGGGCCAGCGACCGAATATTTCGGGGAACCACATGATCAAACCTGTGATGACATAGGCGATGCTGCCGCCGACGATCTCCCAGAACATTGCTTTCTGGCCGGCATTGAAGAAGCCTACGTCGGGCGGCTCAATGCTGTCGCGATGCGTCACGTAGTCTTTCATCCGCTTCATCCAGCGGCTATCGCCCGGGCCCCACGCCATCGGGACCAGCCAATTCAAAGCCTGCAGGCCGAAGAAGAATACGAAGCCGAGTCCGAACCACGGATGCAGCATGCGGGTCATGGCTCCGCCGCCGAACAGGGGAGTGAACCAGCGGAAGATCCACGGCATGTAGATTCCGAAGCCCGAGACCAATGCGAGGAAGAAAAAGATTCCGTAAGCCCAGTGCAGGAAGCGCGTGTAGGCGCGGTGGCGCAGGAGTTCTCCGACATAAACGACGGTCAGGCCAATCCGATTGATGAAGTGGTCGGGGCCGCGTCCGATGCTTTTCGCAGAAGTGGCCATCTAGTTTTCCTTCCTCGCTTCGCCGCCGTCGACCTCGCGCACCGGAGGTTGAGGCTGCACTCTCCGCGGTCCTTCGGTCACGTAGTGCAGGATGACCCCGGCGAAGGCCATCATTGACGCGATGAGTCCAATCGGCTTGAACCAGTTCTTCCAGAGGGTAAAGCTGAGCGGTATGCGAGGATTTTTCGGCAACTCCCCATATTTTTCGGGATTGGCCGCGTCGTGCAGAATGTAAACGACCGAGGTCCCTCCAATGGTCTGCGGATCATAGACGCCGGCATCTTTCAGTCCCGCGTGCTGCTGTAGTTGTGTAACGCGTGTGTTCGCGAGTTGCAGCATGCCGTCCTTCGTGCCGAAGTGCAGGCATCCTGTCGGACATGACTTGATGCAGGCGGGCTCCAGACCCTGACCGACGCGGTCGGAGCAGAGCGTGCATTTGTAGACTTTTTTCGTCGACGGATTGAACTTGGGAACATTGAACGGACAACCCGAAACGCAGAACTCGCAGCCAATGCAGTTGGCCTCTTCAAAATCGACGATCCCGTTGCTGTATTGCACGATCGCGCCGTCGGCCGGACACGCCTCGAGACAACCCGGGTCGGCACAATGCATGCACTGGTGCTTGCGCATGAGCCACTGGAACGATCCGTCGTCGGAGCTGACCTCGTTGAACTTGATCAGGTTCCAGTAGTTCCAATTCGTGTCGGGCATCGTCTGGTAGGTGTTGTCGAACATGGTGGGCTGGAACGGCATGTCGTTCCACTCCACGCAGGCGACTTCGCAGGCCTTGCAGCCGATACAGGTGGTGGTATCGATCAGCTTGCAGAGTTTTTCCTGGCGCTGCGTTCCCTCGCCGGGCACTGGGCCGGGGTGGCCCGAGATTCTCTGAACCTGCAGCGTCTTGCGATCGCTCATCTCAGGCTTCCTCTAAACTTTCTCGAGCTTCACGAGGAAGCCCTTGAACTCGGGTGTGTACGCGTTGGGATCGATCACTGCGGGGGAGAGATAGTTCACCGGCGTCTTCGCAGTCTTACCCTCGTCTTCTGCGATCCCGCGGAAGCCCCAATGAATGGGAATGCCGATCTGGTAGGTTTTCTTCCCATCGATCATCATGCCCTTGATGCGCTTGGTCACCATCGCTTTGGCGATGTACTCCGCGCGGGCGCTGCTCACCTTTACCTTCTCTCCGCCGCGCAGGCCCATCTGATCGGCAAGTTCGGCAGGAATCTCCACGAACGGCTCGGGCACGAGTTGCACGTTCATGGGATTGTTCTTGGTCCAGTAGTGATAGTGCTCGGTGAGGCGGTAGGTCGTGCAGATAATGTTGAATCCCTGCTCGACGGTTCCGTACTTGTCGGCATCCGACGTGAATCTCTTCGCGATCGGATTCTTCGACTGATTCGGATGCAACGGATTCGCGATTGGGCTCTCCGTGGGTTCGTAGTGTTCCGGGAACGGACCGTCGGCGACGGCGCCGATGGGCACAAACAAACGGCCGACGCCTTCAGGGTTCATGATGAATGGACCCATGCGAGTTTTTGGGTCGGAATCCGCTTTGAAATCGGGAACGTCGTTGCCCACCCACTTCTGTTTGCCCTCACTCCACCAGACTTGCTTGCGGTCTGGATCCCAGGGTTTGCCGTTGAGATCGCAGGAGGCGCGGTTGTAGAGGACACGCCGATTCATCGGCCACGACCACGCCCAGTTGGGATGAATGCCAAGACCCGACGGATCTTCCGGGCTGCGGCGCTGCGTCAGGGCACCGGCCTCGGTCCATGAGCCACAGAAGAGCCAATTGCCCGACATGGTTGAGCCGTCATCGCGTAAGAACGCAAAGCCGGGAAGCTGCTGGTCGGCTTTGATCGTGGTGTTGGTCTATTGATCGGTGACGTCAGCTAGGGCTTTGCCGTTGAGTTCCTTCGCGACTTCGGCAAGAGACGGGTTGTAGGGATTCGTATAGTTCCAGGAGAGTTTCAGGATCGGATCGGCGAACTTGCCGCCTTCCTTCTGATATTTCTCGCGGACCTTCAAAAAGATGCGCGCCAGAATTTCCTGATCGAGCCTGCAATCTCCGGGTGGGGGAACGGCGGCCCACTTCCACTGCAGCCAGCGCGCGGAGTTAACGAATGTGCCGTCCTTCTCGGCGAAGCCTGCGCCAGGCAGCCGATAGACGGTCGTGTTGATCTTCTTCATTTCGTCGGGCGTAGTGCCCGGCGCGCGCCAGAATTCGCTGGTTTCATCGGGATAGATTTCGCAGACCACCAGGAAGTCTGCCTTCTTCAGGGCCTCGATGTTCTTTTTCGCGTTCGGCCCGATCATGACGCCGTTCATACCGAATGCCATCATGCCTTTGACTTTGCCGTTGTACATGTCATCCCAGATCTCCACCCATGAATACTTGCGGTCGATCTTGGGGAGCCAGTTGAAGGCGAAGTCGTTCTGCTTGGTCGCTGCGTCGCTGTAGAGCGCTTTGAGCAACGACACGGTGAACGCCGGTGTGTTCGACCAGTAGTTAAAGGAATCCCACTCTTTCGGCTTCGAGGCATTGGGCGTGGTGCGAGTGAGATAGGCTTTCAGGTCGGTGTCGGCCGGGGTCGGCATCTTGAGATAACCGGGCAGAATGTCGAAGACGCCGGCCATGTCGGTCGCACCCTGAATGTTCGAGTGCCCGCGCAAGGCGTTGACCCCGCCGCCGGCGCGGCCGACATTGCCGAGGAGCAACTGGATCATCGCCGCCGTGCGGATTGTCTGCGTGCCGGAAGAGTGCTGCGTCCACCCAACGGCGTAGATGATGGTGCCGACCTTCTTCATGTCGCCGTTCTGGCGAATGGAGGTGAAGGTATCCCACGCCTTGAGCGCTTGGTCTTTGGGAATCCCGGTGATGCGTTCGACCATCTCCGGCGTGTAGCGCGAGTATTGCTGTTTCAGCAGTTGAAACACACAGCGGGGATGCTGCAGTGACACGTCATAGGCTACATTTGGTGGGAGCGTCGGCGGAGCAGGACTTCCAGCAGATGGTTTGGTTTGGGTCCCTGCGGCCCCGACTTCCTCGTAGTTCCAAGTCGACTTGTCGTAAGTCTTGGCGTTCTGATCGAAGCCGGAGTACAAGCCATCTTCCGGGAGCTTGAAACCGTCCTTCACAACGAACGCGGCGTTGGTGTAGTTGACGAGGTATTCCTCGTTGTAGCGCTTGCTCTGAATGGCGAAGTTGATCATCCCGCCGAGAAAGGCGATGTCGGATCCGGCGCGGATTTGAAGGAATTGGTCCGCCTGTGTAGCGGTGCGCGTGAAGCGCGGATCGACGACGATGATGTTCGCGTTGCGGTTGCGCTTCGCTTCGACGACCCACTTGAATCCGCAGGGATGGTTCTCGGCTGGATTCCCGCCCATGATCAGCATCATGTCGGTGTTCTTGATGTCGACCCAACCGTTGGTCATCGCCCCGCGTCCGAATGTTGGCCCCAAACTGGAGACCGTGGGGCCGTGTCAAACACGTGCCTGGTTTTCCAGGCACGTCACCCCCATCGAACGCATCGACTTCACAACCAGATAATTGAACTCGTTGGTATCGGTACATCCACCGGCGAAGGCCATACTCTCCCAGCGGTTGACGGTCTTGCCGTTCTTGTCCTGCTGGATAAAGTCCGCGTCACGGAGCGCTTTCGTCCGCGTCGCGATTTCATCGATCGCCTGATCCCACGGAATATCTTCCCAATGATCGGAGCCGGGGCGCCGCACCTGCGGCTTCAGCAGACGGCGATCGTTGACGATGTCCTGCAACAGGGACGCGCCCTTGGGACAAAGCGTGCCGCGATTGATGGGATGATCGGGATCGCCCTCGACGTGCACCACTTGTGGCGTGACGTTCTTCGCGCCGTCCCCGATGGTGTGGATGATGATGCCGCAGCTCACCGAGCAGTATGGGCAAGTGCTGCGGGTTTGCGTGGTGCGTGAAATCTTGAGGCTGGAAGACTGGGCTTGCAGAGGTTGTAGATCGAACCCGAGTGCTGAGAGCCCGACCGCACCGGCTACTCCCGTCTTCAGGAAGGAACGGCGTGAAAGGTCCATTCAGATCCCCACTTACTGGATATCCGTTGGATGCACTTACTGCAGTTCGTGTACACCGGAAGTCGCACGAAAAAATACACCCCAGCGATGCAGGGTGTCAACTCTAATAGGGGGCAATGTTAACGTTGTGTTAAAACCCCATCAGGTTCGGCACGATCTTGGAGTAGCCGCGGTCCGCCGTCCAGACGTCGAGTACCGAGAATGCAGTTTCGTCGATGAGGGGAACTGCCAGACCGTCCACTGTCATATCGATGGCTTTAAGGTAGCGGCGGCAGGTATCACACGCCTCGACGTGAACTGCAGGCCACTCCTCGGATGAAAAGCGCGGCAGCTTTTCCTTGTTTTCTTCCCGGCACCAGGGACAGATCAGTCGGCGAAAAGGCCATTGCCGCAGGCAAAAGGAACAGAACAGCCAGCGGCCAGCCGCGTCTCCTTCAGGTTGGAGCACGGCCATCTGGGGCAAGCCCCCACACGCGGGACAGACGTTGTTGCCGGTGTAGGGATCCTCTGCGAATTGGAGTTGGAGGTTCTCGGCGACCGGCTGGAGGCACGCACGCGTGAAGAAGTCATCCGGTCCCGCGAATGGTGGACGAGCGGGGTCAAGTGCCGACTGGATTGCTTGAATCCACTTTTGCTCTCGCGACGAATTCCACTGACGAGCCGCTTCACCCAAAGATTCAGGCCCATGTTGCGCGCTGAGGGAGAGAAGAGCTGGCAACTCCGAGACGAGCGCGGCCACGTCGATCTGCGCGCGCAGGGGGACGTGCGCATCGATCGCGCGCGTCGATCGAGATGAGATCTGGGCCTGGAACTCCAATACCAGGTGATAGAAGCGCAAAGCCGATGCAATCGGTTGATGACGCGCTGCGAGTTCCTTGACACGGAGCAGCCTGGTGTCCCATCGTTTGCGGCGCTTGTCAGTCACAGGTGCCGAGGTGCTCATTGCGCCCTATCTTCGCATAGTCTTCCTCTTGCACCCGGCAAGTAAGCGATCTTCCTCCAAAAACGTAGTCGGACAGGAACATTCCGGTGTGATCGAACGTAGAAGCCATGAAACACCGCCGCGAGCAGTGGCGCGGAGGGGTACAATAGCTGGCTTCAGAGGGGAAGGTCCAGAAATCCTAGGAGATTACGAATGATTCGAAAAGTGTGTCTGTCGATGATTGCTTTGGCGGTGCTGGCTCCGTGCCTGTTGGCGCAGACCGTGGACGAGATTATTGCAAAAAACGTTCAGGCTCGCGGCGGGGCGGAGAAGCTGAAGAGTGTGAAGTCCATCAAATCCACCGCGACTATGTCGATGGGCCCGGGGATGGAAGCTCCGGGTGTCCTGATCCAGAAGCGGCCGACGCTGGCGCGCTTGGAATTCACGGTGCAGGGATTGACGGCGGTCCAGGCTTTCGACGGCAAGAATGGCTGGCAGATCATGCCGTTCATGGGGAAGAAGGAAGCGGAATTAATGTCGGCGGACGAGGCCAAGGAAACCGAGGAGATGGCTGATCTCGACGGCCCGCTCATCGATTACAAAAGCAAGGGACACCAGGTGGAGTTGCAGGGCAAAGAAAAAATCGAAGGCACGGACGCATATAAGTTGAAAGTTACCCTGAAGAACGGGGACGTGCAGACGATTTACATCGATTCCGATTCGTTCCTCGAGATTAAAGAAGTGACCAAGCGCACGGTTCGGGGCACGGAACAGGAAATCGAATCGGCGATCGGAGACTACAAGGCGGTCGACGGAATCATGTTTCCGTTTGCGGTGGAGAGCGGCATCAAGGGAACCGACCAGAAGCAAAAGCTCACGATCACCAAGGTTGAGCTGAATGTGCCGGCGGATGACTCCTTGTTTAAGATGCCGGCGGCTGCTCCCAAGGCGGATGCGCCGAAGACAGATGCACCGAAGACGGATCCACCCAAGAACTAGCACCCGGGTTGCGGATCGAATTTCGACCTCAAGGGCTAAAGCCCGCGATTTTTGGGGCGTTACGCGGCGCGGCTGAAGCCGCGCCCTTTCAATGCTGTCGGTGAACAAGTCCTTTCAATCATTTGTGAGAAATGTTCTGGGCCCTGCGGTTTCCTTACGAGGTGATCATGAGCAATCGTTCGCGTGTGTCGCTGTTTCTATGCCTATTGTTTACCGCTCTGTTCGTGACAGGGCAGGACGTCACGCTCGACTCGGACATGATTAGCGGGCTGCCGATTCGCGCCATCGGTCCGGCCGCGATGGGCGGCCGCATTGCCGACATCGCCGCGATTCGCGAGGCGGGACGACTTACGATCTACGTCGGCTCGGCCAGCGGCGGAGTCTGGAAGTCGGTGGATGCCGGCACGACGTTCAAGCCGATCTTCGACAAGCAGCCTTCGCTTTCGATTGGCTCGATTGCGATTGATCCGCAAAACTCGAAGACGGTTTGGGTGGGCACGGGCGAATCGTGGGTGCGCAACAGCGTATCGGTTGGCACGGGAGTGTATCGCTCGCGCGACGGCGGTGAGAACTGGGAGGCCGTGGGCCTGCCTGACTCCGAGCACGTCAGCCGCATGATCGTGCATCCCAAGGAAAGCAACACGGTCTACGCGTGTGCACTCGGACATCTGTGGAATTCCAACACCGAGCGGGGCGTCTTCAAGACAACCGACGGCGGCAAGACGTGGAACAAGATCCTTTACCGCAATGACAGCACCGGCTGCGCGGAACTGGCCATGGATCCGCAGGATGCAAGCGTGCTCTACGCTGCCATGTGGGACGTGCGCCGCGAGCCGCACAATTTCCGGTCGGGCGGCCCGGGAAGCGGATTATTCAAGAGCACCGATGGCGGCGCGACCTGGCATGAACTGCGCAAAGGATTGCCAGAGGGGGATCTGGGCCGAATCGGCATCGGCATAGCGGCCAACAAGACTTCGCGTGTTTACGCCGTCGTGGAAGCCAAGAATCATACGGCGCTGTTCCGCTCTGATGATGCGGGCGACAGTTGGACCGAGGTCAACAGTTCGTTCAACGTCAGCGGGCGGCCGTTCTATTTTGCGCGGCTGGCGGTCGATCCCAAGAATCCCGATCGTGTGTACAAGCCAGGATTCTTCCTGACCGTGAGCGAAGATGCGGGCAAGAGCTTTAGTGCAGCCTTCTCGACGAACGAAGGTCCCGGCGAGAACTTACACAGTGACATGCACGCGCTGTGGATCAATCCAGAGAATCCCGACCAGTTGCTCGTGGGCACGGATGGAGGTGTCTACCAGTCGCTTGATCAGGCGACGCATTGGCGATTCCTTGCGAACCTTCCGGTGTCGCAGTTCTATCACGTGAGCTTCGACATGGCTGACCCGTACAACGTCTACGGAGGACTGCAGGACAATGGCACCTGGATGGCGCCATCGCGTGCCACCGACAATATCGCCAACCGGCATTGGCGCGCGATCGGCATGGGCGACGGATTCTGGGCCTTCTCCGATCCCGCAGACCCCGATTATGCGTACGTCGAATACCAGGGTGCGATGATCTCGCGTTTTCGCAAGTCGACCGGCGAGGCGAAGGATATCAAGCCACTGCCGCGGCCGGGAGAACCGGATTTCCGATTTAACTGGAATGCGCCGATTCACCTCAGCCCGAATCACGCGGGAACGGTATACCTCGGCGGGCAATTCCTGTTCCGTTCGCTCGATCACGGCGAATCGTGGGACCGTATCTCGCCAGACCTCACCACCAACGATCCGGCGCGTCAGCATCAGGAAACCTCCGGCGGGCTGACCATCGACAACTCCGACGCGGAGAAGTACGAAACCATTTACACGATCGCGGAGTCCCCGAAGGACGCGAATGTCGTATGGGTCGGGACCGACGACGGCAACGTGCAGATCACGCGCGACGGAGGCAAGCACTGGACGAATTTGGTGAAGAACATTCCCGGACTGCCGGCGAATACGTGGGTGTCGACTATTGAAGCCAGCCACTACGATCCGGCAGTGGCTTACGCCACCTTCGACGGCCACGCCGGCGGAGACATGAAGACCTACGTTTACCGGACCGCAGATTACGGGAAGACCTGGACCTCGCTTTCCACGTCCGAACTGAACGGCTATGCGCACGTGATCCGCGAAGACCTGGTGAACAAGAAACTTTTGTTCGTCGGGACCGAGTTCGGACTTTTCATTTCCATTGACAGCGGTGCGCATTGGGCGCAATTCAAAGGGAGCCTGCCGAACGTGGCGGTGCGCGATCTGGCGATTCATCCGCGTGAATCGGATCTGTTGGTGGCCACGCATGGCCGCGGGATTTATATCCTGGACGATTTGACGCCTATTCGTGCGCTCACGCCGGAGATTCTTGCCAAGGATTTCGCGATATTGCCGTCGCGCCCATCGGTGCTGACGCTGGCGGCGAGTGAGCAGAGATTCGATGGCGACTCGGAATTCGCGGGACGCACGCTGCCCGAAGCGGCCGCCATCGTCTATTACCAGAAGAAGCGCCACATCTTTGGCGACTTGAAGATCGACGTTTCCGACGAAAAAGGAAATCTTCTGACTTCGATTCAGGGAGATAAGCGAAAAGGCTTAAACCGCGTGCAGTGGCCGGAGCGCGCGAAGCCTCCGAAGATGCCTCCTGCCGCCGGGCTAGTGCAGAATGAGTTTACGATGCTCGGGCCGCAGGTGCAGGAGGGAACGTACGCGGTCAAAGTGACCAAGGGGAAGGACAGTTATTCCTCCGACATCAAGCTGGTGCCCGATGCGCGCAGCAAGAGCACAGCTGCGGACCGCACGTTGCAGCACAAGACGGTCATGCAGCTCTATGACATGCTCGGGCAGTTGACGTTCATCGTGGATTCGACGAACGACCTGCGTGACCAGGCGCGGCAACGCGCTGCGAGCGCGACCGACAATGGGTTGAAGGATCAGCTCAACGGACTTGTTCAGAAGCTCGAGGATTTTCGCTCGACGCTGGTGTCGGTGAAAGAGGGCGGGATGATCACTGGCGAGAAGAAGCTGCGCGAAAAACTCGGCGAGCTGTATGGCGGAGTGAACGGTTACTGCGGACGTCCCACGCAATCGCAGGTCGATAGCACGGCGTTTTTCCAGAAGAAGATGGACGAGGCAGCGAGCCAGTTCCAATCCATCACTGGCCCGGCATTACAGTCGCTCAACTCCGGCCTCCAGGGTAAGAGTCTGGAGGCGCTCAAACCAATGTCACGGGAGGAGTGGGAGAAGAAGCAGAAATAGTCAACTCTGAAATTCCGAATCTGCGGTGACTGTGGTTCCCTCAGGGGCTAAAGCCAGCGTGTTTCTTGGCTTCGACGGCGCGGCTGAAAGCCGCGCCCTTTCAAACGGTTTATTTGATAAGTTCTCAATTTCCGATGACGGTGACGACAATGGTGCGCTGGCGGCCGTGGACATCGCACTCGAGATGAAAGATCTGTTGCCAAGTCCCGAGGACCAGCTTTCCATCGGCGATAGGCACGGTCAGCGAAGGTCCGAGGAGGGTGGCCTGCAGATGGGAATGGCCGTTGCCATCGTGCCATGCTTGCTCATGACCATAATTGCGGCTGGGCGGGATCAGTTTATCCAAGATGGCTGGCATGTCGGCGCGCAGCCCGGGTTCAAATTCAATGGTGCCGATCGCGGCTGTGCTTCCCACGTTGAATACGTTGACGACTCCGGTCATCACGCCGGACTCGCCTACCGCTGTGGCCACTTGATCGGTGATGTCATGCATGTCGCCATAGCCCTTGGTGGTGACTGAAATCTGCTGTTGCATCGTTCCCAATGGTTTCGCCAAGAGTCCCTCCGGGCCAGAATCAGTCGATGTTTTTCAACCGCTCAGTCTCAGTGAAAACGAAACCGGAGGGCCGATGTCATACTGTATGAGTTTGCTCCCCTGAGTTGCAACACGCTGAAAAATAAGGTACGTTTAGCTATTTTCTCCTCCCCCTTGGGCAGACGGATCTGTCTGTCGCCGGTCCAATGGTCCCAGGATTTTGATTGGCCGGAAAGCGTCGAGAGTGAAAGGCCAGCAGCGGGCGTGATTTCCGCCGAAAGGCGTGGGATGCGTCTTGCCGCACTGGTCTGAAATTCATCGGGGGATTGGTGCAATGAAGGAGGGTGTGATGGGGTTCTCCAAAGGTTTGCTCATCCGTTGTGTGCGCGGGCGTGTGCTGTGGCTGGCGCTCGCCGGGATGCTGGTCAGCCCGAATCTGATGCGGGCGCAATCGGGTCAGACGGTGACTGTGGACCAAGCGACCATGCGGGCGCTGCTGAAGCGAATCGATCAACTGGAGGCCAGAGTGCAGCAGTTGGAGTCGGCGCAGCATCCTGCCGCGGCGCAGCCAGCCAATGCCGAGGCGCGGCAGCAGCAGTCTGCAGACGCCCCGACGCATGGCCCATCCCAAGCGGGCGCGCAGGAGCATGAGCCGGAGCCATCCGAGCACGCCGAAGCTGAGCGCATGGACGTCAGCAAGACGCTGTTGCGCGTGCGGGGATTCGGCGACGTTACCTTCCATGGTGATAACTATCACCCGGCAGGGCTGCCGGGCGACAAAACTGCCTTCACTCTCGGTCAGCTCAACCTCTTTGTGACCTCCGACATTTCCGACAAGTTCAAGTTCCTGAGTGAAATCGTGTTCGAGGCGGGACCTGACAACATATATGGGGTGACGCGCGGTACCGCCAATACGTTCGGCGTAGACGTCGAGCGTTATCTGCTCACGTACTCGAGGAACGAGTATTTCAATCTTTCAGCGGGCCGATATCACACGGCAATCGGCTACTACAATACGGCTTTTCATCACAGCACGTGGCTGCAAACGACAACAGGCCGGCCGTTGCTGTTCGCGTTCGAAGACCAAGGCGGCATCTTGCCGATCCACAATGTAGGAGTAGAGGCGTACGGAAGCATCCCGTCCGGATCCCTTGGGCTGCACTATGTGGCGGAGGTAGGCAACGGCAGGGAATCGCGCGCACCGATCGATGAGGAACCGGTCCAGAACATCGTCACCGAGACGAACGGCAAAGCGGTCAATTTCGAGTTATTTGCGCGACCCACCAAGTTACCCGGACTCCAAGTCGGATTATCGGCGTATCACGACAAGTTGGTGCCGAACAATCTGCCGGCTGTGGGCGAAACAATCCTGGCAGCACATGCCGTGTACACGACGCCTACTTTTGAGTGGCTCAACGAGGTTCTGGTAGTGCGGCACAGCCCCGATGGCGGCCACACCTACGAAACGCCCGGGTGGTACAGCCAGATTTCCCGCAGGTTCGGGTCGTACCGACCTTACTTCCGCTATCAGTACATCAATGCTAGCCCGAATGAACCGATATTCCCCGACATTGGATTGCGCGCGGGACCGTCGGTAGGTTTGCGCTATGATGCCAGCGAATCGGTGGCGCTGAAGCTGCAGTATGACTTCACGTCCCTGCGCGATCAGCACTCGGTCCAGGGACTTCAGGCTCAGGTGGGATTCACGTTCTAACGGCGACACGAATGATCCGCTACCCTGCCATCATTCTGGTGATCCTGACGACGGCTGCGCTGATAGAGCCGATGCCGCAGTCGCGCGTGCGCGCAGCGCGCCCCAAGGAGAGCCTTGCCATTATCGTGAACCGGGAAAATCCCATTGAAAGCATGTCGATGGCGGAGCTGCGCACCGTGTTCTTGGGTGAGCGGAGCCACTGGGCCAACGGGCGCAGAATTACGCTGGTCATGATGGAGCCCGGACAGCCAGAGCGGGAGACGCTGCTGCGCGATGTCTGCCGCATGAGCGAGTCGGACCTCCGGCGCCGATATCTGCAAGGACTGCTGACGGGGGAAGTGCTGGTCTCACCCAAGACCCTCGCAAGCCCTGTGGGCGTGCGCAAGTTTGTGTTCAACGTGCCGGGAGCCATCGGGTATTTGCGACCCGAGGACGTGGACGACTCCGTCAAAGTCGTTCGCATTGACGGGCATCTTCCCAGTGATGCTGAGTATCCGTTGAAGATCGCGGAGCGTGCGGAGTAGGTGGCATGACCGAACGCACCCAACACGCGACTCATGAAAACGCGGCGAGCTTTTCTCCGCGAGTGGGGAGAAGCCCGGCATTCCTGGCGCGCTACAGTTCGGCACTGTTCCTGGTGCTGTTGATCGGACTAGAGGCGGGCGTGGTGCGCTTCGTGATTCGCGACGTCCGCTCGGCCAATAACGAAGTGCAGGGGATGTACGCCTCGTCGGTGCTCGGGTTACGCCGCATTGGAAACCTGCAATACGACGCGCAGGAAACACGGCGCAGCACGCTGTATGCTCTCACCACGAACGACAGCAACCTGCAGGTCATCTATGCGGACCAGTCCCGTGAGGCGGATGCCCGAGTCACGGCGGGAATCGCCGAGTATCTGCAGCAGGCCCAACTGCCACAAGAGGTCAAGTTGGGAAATCGACTACAGCAAGACTGGAAGGCTTATCTGGCAGCGCGCAACGAAGTGCTGGGCTCGATTTTGGAAGGCAGCATCAAAGATGCAGTGGCCTATGACATGACCAACGGCGTCCCATTATTTGAGGGTGTGCGGCGGGATCTGGAAGAGACGCAGCGTCTTTATGATGACCAGGCCTCGCAGCGGCTGGCGAATGTCGCGGCGCTTGCCACCCGGACGGTTACACGACTGGTGACCGTTCTTCTCGTAACCGTTCTGATCGCGGGCGTTTTCGTTTGGGTCCTGCAGAAGGACAAGATGGCCAGCACCATGCGCATGGCAAGGATGCAGATGGATTTCGCCGCCTCGGTCTCGCACGAACTGCGGACGCCGCTGGCGGTATTGTGCTCCGCGGTCGACAATATTGCGGACGGAGTTGTGAGTGGCAAGGAGCAGTTGGCAAAATACGGATCGGTGATCCGCAACCAGTCGCGCCAGATCAATGGATTGGTCAACCAGGTCATCCTGTTTGTTTCGACTCAGGACCTCAAAGGGCGCTATGAACTGGAACCGCTAGCCGTCTCCGACGTGGTTGACGCGGCGGTGACGGGCACAGCCGAATTGATTCACAAGGCGGGATTCACCCTGGAGCAGCAGATTAGCCCGGACTTGCCGAAGATCCTGGGCGATCTTTCGGCACTGTCGCAATGCTTGCAGAACCTGATCACCAATGCTCTGAAGTATGGCGACCAGGGGCACTGGATCGCAATTCGCGCCAGCGCAGACGGAGGGCGGGACCATCCTGAGATTCGCATCAGCGTGCAGGACCGCGGGACGGGCATTGAGCGCACGGAGCTGCATCAGATTTTTGAGCCGTTTTATCGTGCCAAGGCGGCCCTAGCGGGGCAGATTCACGGAACGGGATTAGGATTACCCATCGCAAAGAGTCTGGCCGAAGCGATGGGTGGCCGTATTTCCGTGACCAGCGAAGTTGGGGTCGGAAGTATTTTTACCCTGCATTTGCCAATCGCGGGACAGCTCACAGTACGCAGTGAAGCGATGGGAAGGACAATAGCGCAATCATGAATGAATGTATTCTGCTGGTTGAAGACGAAGAAGGACTGCGAATGACCTTAAGCGACCGGCTTCGCAGTGAAGGCTATGCGGTGGACTTCGCCGCCGACGGCGACGAGGGGCTGAACAAGGCGACCAGCCAACCGTTTGACCTCATTATTCTCGACATCATGCTTCCCAATCGCAGCGGGCTCGACGTCTGCCGTGATGTGCGCATTGCGGGACTGGCGACACCGATCTTGCTGCTGACCGCACGCGATCAGACCGCCGACAAAGTGATTGGATTGAAACTTGGCGCCGATGACTACGTCACCAAACCCTTTGACACACTCGAGTTGATGGCCCGTGTCGAGGCCCTGCTGCGACGTTCCCCGGGGCGCGCAACTCATATGGTTCTGCAGTTGGGGCCACTGCGAATGGATGTTCGAGCTACAGAGGTGACACGCGACGGCAAGGAAGTTGCGCTTTCGGCGCGGGAGTTCCAGCTCTTGCGGCATTTCATGGAGCATTCGGGTGCGACACTGTCGAGAAGCGAACTGCTGCAGGAAGTGTGGGGCTATGAAGACGGTACGTTCACGCGCACGGTGGACGTGCACATCGCCAGTCTGCGCCAGAAACTGGAGAAAGATCCCAAGCATCCGGAATTGATCCTTACGGTGCCGGGCATGGGCTACAAGCTTAAGGTGTGAAACGTCAGCAAGCAGGGTAGGCAGCAAGAACCTTGTCGGCTTTGCTGAAGCGCAACGACATCGAACCATGCAAAAACTAACCTTGTGTTTGGCTCGGCCCTGTTTCTGTTGCCTGTTGAGGAGTGCGGTCTGGCCGACGCTTACTACTCCGGGTCAGGATTGGGCCGAGCGTTTCGAAGTGCAGGCAATTGACTGGCTTGAGGCGGAATCAAAGGTTTTCTTTTTCACAAGTGACCGAGACAATAAATGCCTGACAATCCCGAAACGGATGATAAGAAGAAAGTGGAGGGCTGGAATATACGTCCCTTTGATCGGGACCTAAGAATTGCATGTCAGATTCAAGCTCGAAAAGAAGACATGTACGATTACGAGTGGGTACAAAAGATATTGCGCGAAGCGCTGGGGATGCCAAGCCAACAATTAGCCGGAAACGAGACGCACGATCATAAAGAAGATAGCTCAATCACCGGTTCCACTGACTCATAAATTAGACGCCGGCGGACACTCCGCATCAGAAACCTCCGCAAGGGCAGCGATGTCGCAAACCTGCACCATCTCCCGGCCGATGCTGATGATTCCCAAGGCTTGCCAGCGGCACAAGTGGCGGCTTACGGTAGCCAGCGTCGTCCCAGTCAATTGAGCCAGTTCCTGGCGCGAGAGACGGATTTCCTGGCGCTCATCAACGGCAGAGCCGAATCGCTTCGACAGGCGGATCAACTCGCTACTCAGGCGTGAGCCAACACTCTCGGTTGAGACCTCACGAAAACGTTCATCCAATTCTTCTAATCGTTCTTCAAGTGCGAGAATCGTATTGCGCCGAAATAAGTGGAAGCGCTCTAGAATCTTGTCGAAACTTGCGGCATCCCACACAAGTGCCGCGCAAGACCGAACGGATTCAGCGGTCGAGCGATGTTTGTGGCCTGACCAGCACCCAAATGCGCCGACTATTTCGCCGATCCCAACCAGTCTGAGGATCACTTCAGTACGTTTGGGGCCTGGCTGCGTGATCTTGACCCATCCCGAGAGCAGCAACACTACCTGCTCGACGCCATCCCCTATCGAGAAAATCGTTTGCGACCGTGGATAGATTTCTTTGTGCGCGGCAGAAATGATCGCGCTGCAGTCGCCGGCAGAAATGTCCGAGAACAGGGTAAATCCCTGTACCAAAGTGATGTTTTCGTCTTGTGACGTAGCACTGCTCAAACTACTCCCTCGTTGTCCCTCCAGAATCCCCAAGTCTGCACTATGCCAGTTAGCCGTCTCCGGTCGTTGGTGAACCGCAAAGGGCTTGTAAAAGGCTTGTAAAAGACTTGCAAGGATGACGTAAAAGCAAGGATTTCCTCGCCTTAGACTGAACCTTTAACTGAGGGAAGAGATCGGGAGGGATCTCAGTTCGGCTGGGGCTTGCTGTCGGTAGGTTGCGCTGCCGGTTCTTTGCGCTTTTCGTCCGCATCCACGGCGAACAGCATGTAATGATCAAAACTATGTTTCCGGTAGTAGCGATGCCGCCGGAAATCCAGATAGATTTCGGCGCTCTGTGGAAGCCAGAGTTGCACCTTTTTCTTCGCGAACGGCACCGGACCGTACTCCACAACTTGATGTTCACCGGCCAGACGAACCTGAGGCACCGGATTTACCAACTCCGATTCCATCCGCACAATCTGGAACTTGTCCGCGCTAATCCAGGCTCGGCCCTTTAGCTTCAACGAGTACAACTCGCCGCCGACGCGGTAGTCGTGCATTTGTGCCGGACGATCTTCACGCTGTTTGAAATGAACCATCCAAGTCGACTGACCCCGCAGATCGCCAAGGCCTTCGCAGACCATTTCGAAGCTGTCCCGCATCTTCGGATGAAATACGAGTGCCAGCGTCGCAAATCCGCTGCTCGAGATCTGATCGGGGAAGTCGGCCAGACCAAGGTGCTCCTGCCGGTATTCATCCACCGCGATCGAGCCTTGTTTCGACTCAGTGAAAGAAGCGACATAGTTGAACGTCCGCGTCTCTTTGGTGATCGCATCGCCCATCTCGTCAAGTTGCTCGTGCAACAAATGTTCGATCGCGGCGATGCGGGACACGTCCTCCACGAATTCCTCGACCCGCTTGCCGGTCAGCTCAATCATATCCGCCGGGCAACTCACATTCGCCGCCACAGACGGCTTGTTCAGGTCGATCGCCGGGGGCTGCCACGGTCGTACAGAAAAAGTTGGTTCGGCCGCTGCGATTAGCGGATCTACACCCGTGACCGTCGGGACCGGAAGCGAAACGGTCGATGTGCTCGCATTCGCCGGTACCGGTGCCGCCTCCAGTTGCGCGATCAGAGCCTTGACCTGCGGTACGCTCGGATTCTTGGGGGAGGCAACCACGAAATCCTTGAGAGCCTGTATACCTTCCTGGCGCTGCCCGAGATTGACAAGCGCTTGTCCCAAAACCAATTGCGACGCGGTCGCACCCCCCTTACCTTTTGTGATGGCGAGTTGCGCCTCGTCACGAGCCTTGTCAAATTTCTGCTGCTTCAGATACGAAGCCGCCAGCAGGTCATGTGCCACCCAGTAGTCGGAATCCGCCAGAACTGCCCTTTCCAGATTGGATACAGCCGTGGCGTAGTTCTCTTGCTGCAGGCTTACCCGGCCCAGCAAGGTTAATGCCTGCACATTGTGCGGGCTCAGATTCGTGGCACTCCCTAGAAAATCCGCCGCTCGACCGAAATCCTTCTTCTGGTAGAAGAGATATCCGAGCAGGAAATTAACGTCAGGATTTTCTGGCGCGAGTTTATACGCCGCTCCAAGGCGCTTGTTCGCCTCGTCCCACTTCCCGGATTTCAGCGCCGAAACTCCGTGCTTCGCTTCTTTACGAGCCTTCGGTGGCATCCCCTCACTGACATTGAGTTGCACCGCTGCCGGATCTTTCTCGAGAACAAGCTCTAAGTTAATCGGAGCATACGAACTTAGTGCTTGGAATTCCTTGGTTGCCGTGCGATAGCCAACTGCACTTACTTCCACTTCATAGTGTCCGAGCGGCAGATCGCCGAAACCAACCTCGGATCGCTCGTCGGTAGTTTGCCAACTGACAATTTGTGAACTCGTGTTGCTGAGTTTCACAAGAGATTGGCGATCGAGCCTTGTCTTGGCGGTATCGCCAAAAACCGTGATGCGCAATAGAGTGCCGCCTCGGTTTTCATAACCCGGGGAACTACTCGTTGGGCTTCCGATGTTATTGAAAACGTCGCCATGTTGACCCTGAGCGCGAGGGGTCGACAACGCTGGAAGGAGCAGCAGTGCCAACAATCGCCAGAGTCGATGACGTGCCCGCGGTGGAAGACGACGGGTCATAGAGCAGAAGTGGCACCAAAGTCTCTCATGCTGGCTAAACCCAGTCAATCCGTTTTGCTTGTAGGCCGTGAAACTTTGACGTGATAGCCAAACGCCTGCTATTCGATTGTTTCGTTGTCCTCTCCCTACAGTAATCATTATCCTGTTCTGCTGCGGAGAAGGACGCTCTCCTCCAGAAAACAGATGGCAAGTATGGTTTTGCAGACCGCCCAGAACCCCTGCCAGATAAGGCATCCAGCAACCCGATTTCCAAAAACGTCATCTACTTACGCGCCGTATGGTTGCCACCGACTGCGCTTTTTGTAGAGGGTTTTTTCTGCTGGCCCTTCTTGCTCCTTCCATAGGATGTGCTGCATACAAGGAGTCCCCTCCACCAACAAACCCCACTGGGCCGGTCACCATTCAGTTGACTCCCTCGTCCCTTACTCTCGGCCCCAGTGCACAACAACAGTTCACTGCGGCGGTCGCGGGCTCTAACAATGTGAACGTCACGTGGTCAGTGGATTCGTCCGGTGTGGGAAATTCCTCAACCGGTACGATTACCGGGACAGGCCTCTACACCGCGCCGCAGCTTTCAGGGACTCACAGCGTCACCGCCACCAGCGTTGCGGACACCACGAAGAGTGCCACCGCAACCGTTACGGTCCGGGGAATCGTTTCCATAACTCCCACCACCGTGGGCCTGAACCTAGGAGCAACGCAACAGTTCTCCGTTACCGTCCAAGGCCAAAGCAATCCAGTCGTGACCTGGTCCGTGGATGGCATCAACGGGGGCAATTCGTCAGTCGGAACGATCAACGCTCAGGGACTCTATACTGCGCCTTCGCAAATCGGAGATCACACGATTGCAGCGAATGTTACCACCGCGGGATCGGGGGCCGCCGCCGCCGCCGTCACCGTCCTCAGCCTCTCAATTTCTCCCGCTGGAACCCTGTTGGCTCCCGGCGGATCACAGCAATTCAGTGCGAACATCCAGGGCGTTGCCACCACAGGCGTCACCTGGTCCGTCGACGGCACTGCCGGCGGCAACACTTCGGTTGGCACAATCAGCGCAAGCGGTCTGTACACGGTTCCGAATGCAATCGGTGAACACACCGTTTCCGTGTCGAGTGTCACGTTTCCGTCCGCCGTTGCTACCAGCAACCTGACAATTCAAAACACTGCTCCGGGAGCCGTCCTCACGTATCACAACGATGACGCTCGCGACGGCGCGTTTACACAAGAAACCACGCTTACATCATCGGTCGTCAATTCGTCGCAGTTCGGGAAACTCCGTTCTTATCCTGTCGACGGCCAAATCTATGCCCAGCCTCTTTATGTCCCGCAGCTCGGAATTACCGGTGCCGCTCACAACGTGGTTTTTGTCGCCACGGAGAACAACACCGTTTATGCCTTCGATGCCGATGGCCTGCAGAGTTCCCCGTTGTGGTCCAGGAATCTGGGAACTCCGTCCCCTCGCAACGACTCCGAAGGGATCTCTCCAGTTCTCGGAATCACAGGCACTCCGGTCATTGATATAACAACAGGCACCCTCTACGTAGTGACGATTACAACCAGCGGCCCGTTCTATCTGCACGCGCTCGATATCACGTCGGGCGCCGAAAAGCACGGCGGTCCCGTGCAGATTACAGGCTCAGTTCCGGGTACCGGTTGGGACAACAACAACGGAACGATTCAAATCGAGACTGGATGCTACCAACGAACAGGTCTAGCTCTAAATCCGGTAAGCAATGAAATTTACATCGCATTTGGCCATTGCAATCATGGCTGGCTCCTTGCCTACGACAAGACCTCTCTGCAGCAGAAAGCCATCTTCAACGACACTCCCGACGGCGCTGGCGGCGGTCTCTGGAATTCCGGAGGAGCGCCTGCTATCGACGATCAGAGCGGCAAAGTATTCATCATGACCGGGGTGGATCAGAATGATCCTCCCAGCGGTTACAACGATTCCTTCCTCCGTCTATCGGCCGGCGTCCTCTTGGTGGAAGATTTCTTCCAGCCCGATAACGCCGCTTACCTCGCTGTGAACGATGCGGATCTGGGGAGCGGCTCACCCGTCCTGATGCCCGACAACCCTTCCAGCACGCCCCACGAAGTCATCGGCGGCGGGAAAGACGGGAACATCTTCGTCGTGAATCGCGATAACATGGGGTCGTTTTCCCCTACAAGCAACAACGTCATTCAGACAGTGCAGACCGGCGTTCACCAGTTCGACAACAACTTTTCGACACTTGCCTATTGGAACGGTTTCCTTTACATCCACTGCGAGAGCGATGTGCTGCGCGCCTTCAGTTGGAGCAATGGTCAACTCTCCGCCCAGCCTGTAGCAAAAGGACAGCCCATCCTCTCTTTACACGGTGCCACGGTTTCCGTTTCATCCAATGGCTCCAACAATGGAATTGTCTGGGAGATCGACAATACGAACCACGATACTGGCGGTCCGGCGATACTCCGGGCCTATGATGCTTCGAACATTTCCAACGAACTGTATGACAGCACGCAGGCAGGATCGCGCGACACAGCAGGTTTGGCCCTGAAGTTCACGGTTCCGACAATCGCCGCAGGAAAAGTTTTTGTCGGCACCGTAAATGAGTTGGATGTGTATGGCCCGCTGGGGAAGTAAAATAAGTTACGATTCACGAAACCGGAACGTCCGATTCCTCGGCATGATGGCTCTCCACCGACAGCTTCCGAAAAGACAGCCTTTCGCGATGTGCCAATAGCAGTCCCAGCGGTATGACGGCGGCAAACGTCACCAGCCACAAGAGAATTCCGCAACTCGCCGCCATCTCCGGGGGCACATCAAACACGTGCGAGAGAATCGTAATGGTGGCCACCTGCGAACCCCCTCCGACCGCTGGCAGTTGCAGGATCGACCCCACCATGCTCGCCAAAATCACGATCAGCAGTTGCGAGACTGGAATCTGTAATGCATCGACGCCATAGGAGTGCGTGACCTCTTGATAAGCCAGCGCGATTACGTACCACATTCCAACCGAAAGCGCCGTCAGCAGCAGCAACGAGACCACACCACGAATCGTGTGCAATCCTGCCCCAAACTCGCGCACTTTTTCTGCCAGCTTGTGCCCGAAGTGCGAGGGCAGATGAGCGAACCGCGTTTCGACCCAATCCGCAACGGCGTCACCCTTTCGCCGCACAACCATCGCGGCAATCGCTCCTCCCGCGACCAACGCGGTCAGCAGAAACCCTGCCTTCTGAAACCACGCGTAATACTCGGGATGGGGAATCGATTGCAAGGCGCTGGGCAGAAAAATAGCGAGAATCGTCAGCACCGCAAATGCGCCTGCGTCGAAAATTCGTTCGATCGCCCAGACAGCCAGTTGAGAGGAAACCGGCAGGCCCGTTCGCCGTGCGATTAAGTATGGCCGAATGAATTCGCCGGCGCGGCCCAGAAGAGCAAGTCCAGTGAAGCCGATCAGCGTCGGCGATAATAATTCGGCCACCCTTGTTTTCGGTCGAACCGGTTGCAGAAAAATCTTCCACCGGATCGCGCGCATGAAGTAGCCGAGATAAATCAGCGCTATCCCGTGCAAAACATGCCACTTCTTGATGCGATGCGTCTGGCTCCAAAACGTTCCCCAATCAAATGTGCGCCAGTGCCGGTACTGCAGATAAACAAGAATTGCCAGAATGCAGAACACCACCAGGCTGGCCAGAATTCTCTTCTTATCCATGAAGGGGGAAAGCTCCGCGCCGCGGCCCCGCAACGCGAAGTGGGAAACGGCAACTCAAAGGTAAACGAGCGGGCCATCAGGGTCAAACCCGTAACTGCGAAGCCGAAGTCTAAGAAGCGAAGCGGCCTGAAAACTCCGGAAGGGGCACTGCGGGATGAGACTTACTTGCCTTGCGTCGAGGCGACGGTAGTTCCACTTGCGCTCTTGGAAGTGCTCTTCGCTGCGGCGCCTGGTTTCGTCCTGCCGCTCTTTTTTTGCGCGACATTATTCTGCGGGGCCGACGCCTTCCCCTGCGCGATCTTCTTCTTGTTGAAGTCCTTCACAATCCTGGCGACATACGCACGCGTTTCATAATAAGGAGGCACTCCGCCAAACTGTTCCACGCGTTGCGGCCCGGCGTTGTAGGCTGCCAGAGCTTTCACCAGGTCGAAGTTGTATCGCTCCAGCAACTCTCGCAGATACCGGGTTCCGCCATCAACGTTGGCTTGCGGATCGAAAGCGTTGGGTACTCCCAGTTGTGAAGCCGTTCCCGGCATGAGCTGCATCAAGCCCTGCGCGCCTTTCGGCGACACCGCCCGCACGTTGAACCCGCTCTCCGCCTTGATCACGCTGTTCACAAGATCGGGATCCAGCCGATATCGCCCGCTCGCCTCATTCACAACCTGTGAAAGATCAGTCACAGGCCTTGCAGAAAAGGCAGCAGGTCTGCCGCTCGAGACCGGCTTGGCTCCTACACCCTTTGTATTGCCGGCGGAAGGTGGTTCCTCGACGGGTTCCTCAGGAGCCGCCTCAAAATGTTCGATGTCCGCCGTCGGGACATCCACGAAACTCGACCCGTCCGCGCTTACGTACAGCCGGGTCAAGTCGCCCACGATCTCCCGCCTCTCATGCTTTATGGCGAACCCATTCTTGAGCACGGCAACTTCACCCGCAAAGCAGGGAAGCGCCGCCACGGCGAGCGTGACGATCCAGACGACGGATTGTGATAAGCGAATCTTCATTCGAAAACAGCGACCGCGGGCAAGACCTTAACAGCAACGAAACGACTAGCGACCAACGACTAACGACCAACGGCGCTTTGCCCTAACGCCAGCTCTACCGCCGCCGCCAACCCGCATTCATGGTTCCCGCCTGTCACCTGCCAGCCCCGGGTCCGGAGCTCCTCACACGCATTTCCCATGATAACCGGATGCCCGGCAAACTCAAGCATCTCCACATCATTATGGTTGTCACCGACGGCCATGACCTCTTCGCGCCGGTAACCCCGGTAAGCTGCCCAGCGCTCCAGAGCATGCCCTTTCGAGCAGCCCGCATTCAGCACGTCGATCATCGACAGATCGCGCTCCGGATACTCCGTCCGCAGCACCGTCACCATCCCGTCCATACCCGCCTGCTCCAAGGCAGTCAAAGCCGTATTCATCCGCACCATAGTCCCGCAAAACATTGCCTGCACTGGATTTGTGACTAGCGCCTTCTCGATCGGAACCACGAATTCGATGTATTCCATGTTCTTCTCGAGCCAGCGCCGGATGCTGGCCCCGAGCTCATCCATCCGCTCGAGCACAATGGCGCCCTTGGTCTCTCGGTCAAAGGTCAGAACGGTATTCCCGCGGAACTGTTGCATGGCCCCGCACAATCTGCGGCAGGTCGCGGCCGGCATCATGTCCCGATGAAAGGTCTCCCCGCTCAGCGATCGCGTCACCGCGCCATTCGAACTGATCAGCCACAGATCGAATCCCAACTGCTTCGCGATCGGCAGGGCGAAAGTGTGCCGCCGTCCAGTCACCAGCACGATCTCGATCCCCGCCGCGTGCGCCCGCCGTAGGGCGCTCAGATCACCATCGGAAATCTTGAATTCTGGATTCAGCAGCGTCCCGTCGATATCGGTCGCCAGCAGGCGGATGTTGGAAAGCGTCACCATCCTTCATGGTACCACCCACTCGCAACTCCTCTCTTGTGCGGTGCAGTCGACTGTAACTCAAGGCGGAATTCCTTTGATGATCCTGCAAAGGTTCCGACAAGCCGGCTTCCGGTAGCGATCGTTTGAGTCGATACTTCCCGTGACGAAGCGTGTGGTCTACAATTCGTGACACCAGCCGAAAGTTCCATTCGTTCACCCTTATAAACCAATTATCACCGAATGCGGAGATATCCATGATTCGACATTTTTTTGCCCTTGTGCTTTTCGCCTTGGGAGCGGTTTCAACCCACGCACAGCCTTCGCTGCCGTCCAGCTTTCGAGCAAAGACGATCCACAGCCCGGAAGGGGCAAACATTTTTGTACGCTGGGGAGGAAACGGCCCCGTGGTAGTCCTGATTCATGGGTACGCGGAGAACAGCGATTCGTGGGCTCCTCTGGCCGCTGATCTCATGAAGGACCACACGGTCGTGGTGCCAGACCTCCGCGGCATTGGACGATCCTCCAAGCCTGCGGATGGCTACGACAAAAAGACCCAGGCTAAAGATATGCGCGCCGTCGTGACCTCGTTAGGCTACGACAAGACCTTCGTTGTTGCTCACGACATCGGGAACATGGTGGCTTACGCTTACGCCGCGATTTATCCCGACAAGGTTGAGCGGTTGGTCGTCATGGACGCACCAATCCCTGGAATTGATCCGTGGACCGAGATTCTCCAAAATCCCGGAGTCTGGCACTTCAACTTTCACGGACCGGACGCGGAACGGCTGGTGGCAGGGCGCGAGCGAATCTATTTTGACCGGATTTGGAACGACTTTACCGGCGATCCTGGTAAGCCTGACGAGGACAGCAGAAATTTCTTTGCCGCCACTTATGCGCAACCTGGTGGAATGCGGGCCGGGTTTGCGCAGTTCACTGCTTTCTCGCAGGATGCGAAGGATAATAAAGTCTTCGAACAAACGAAGCTGACGATGCCTGTGATGGCGGTGGGCGGAGAGAAGTCGTTCGGTCCCCTGCAAGCCGTGATCATGCGTCATGTAGCGACCAACGTGCAGGAGGAGGTCGTCGCTGGCTCGGGACACTGGCTGATGGAAGAACGGCCGGCTTACACTGTCGCGCTGATCCGTAAATTTCTTGACGGTCCGGTGGTGGCGCATAGTGCAGGGAGTGCCAGTGGCGACTCAAACGAGGAACGCCTGACTCCTGCGGAGTACAAATTTCCGCAGTTGGGGAATCCGGGCACGGGAAGCTCAGGGGTGAGCGGGATACAGACTGTTGTTCTCAAAGGCAATCCAGACCAGGCAGGCGTATATACCATCATGCTTCGCGTCCCGGCACATACTCAGATCGCTGCCCACTCCCATAGCGATGATAGGGTTGCGACCGTGATCTCTGGTACTTGGCATATCGGGTATGGCGACAGGTTTGACGAGGCCAGGCTGAAGGCCCTACCTCCTGGCAGTTTTTACACCGAGCCACCCTCCCGGAATCACTTCGCAGCAACCGGTGAGGAACCGGTTGTCGTTCAGATTACCGGTTTCGGTCCATCTTCGACCGAGTACGTGGATGTCACACAGGATCCCCGCAAATCAGCCAGGCCGAAATGAATCATCGATAAGAGCCTAAAGGAGAGAAGGCTCAACACTCGTATCGTTAAAGGCGCTCATTGACCAGCGGTCAAAAATGTGAAGTCGCCTGGTTTCGTCTGCTGTCGATGACATTGCCTTTGAAACTGGTTAGGATGTCGTGTTGATGCACGATAGTCGCCTCGCCAAAATCGAGTCTGACGTTCGAGGCTTTGTTCGAGCTTCGAACCCGGAGATGACTATTCGCGCAGAGTATTGGGCAAAAGATCGATCTCGAATCGCGTTATTCTTCATCGACGAACGGTTCAGGACTCTGTATCGGCGTCAGAGGTTTCACTACCTCGCACACCTGATTCCTAAGGACGACTACGACTCCATGCTCGCGGATAAGAAGGAGAGATCGGGGACAACCCGCATCACGTTGGCAGCTGGAATCGCTGCTCTCGTTGGCCCTGCTTGTGCTGTCCTTCCTTACACGGACTATCTCCCGCCCCGTCTGAGTCCGGATCTAGCGGGCGTGTGGCTGTTGGCAGCCATCGGGGCCATCGGCATTGGCATCGGCGTCTTTGCGTTCCGCAAGGGCAGCAAGGTCGCGGGAACAATTTGCGTCCTGACCAATATCCCCGTCCTCGCTTACTGGGGATTCATCGCCGTTTTTATCTCCCTGGGTGGAGGGAGGTGAGCCATGCTGAGCCGTCGCCTAGTGCGCCAGGCAAACGACTCCTGATTGACGGCTCTATCGGGTGAGGATGCTTCGCACCTGTTCAATGTGATTGATGTCATGGGCAGCACACACTTACGGACACTTGCCACGGGTTCAGCCCCTATGCCGGCAGCCTCCCCAACAGCCCGCTGGCCTTCCGAAACCATGGCCGCTCCCGCCGCCGCAGATATCCCGGCATCGTCGGTTTCTTCTCCAGGATTCTTTGCGCCCAGATGCGGGCTTCCGCATTCCGTCCCTGCGACTCTAAGTACAACGCGTAGTGGTAATACGTCTCCGAAAGAGTCGAAATCCGCGTCGCCTCTCGAAACATCGCATCGGCCTTATCGGTCTGTCCGGTCTTCGCATACGCCCAAGCAAGCAAACCCTTGGCCCGATGAAAGTCGTACCCCGGATCAGAGGTCACTGCCCTCTCCAAATCAGGGACTGCAGCCGCGAAGTCTCCCAACTCGATTTCAGCAATCCCGCGCCTGTAGAACGGATCCGCATGATCGGTCCGCGACGAGATAGCCCGGTCATAACTTGCGCGGGCTCGGACAAAATTCCCGTCATCCAGATACAACAACCCGAGTTCTTCGTAGTTTCCTGCCGACGGATTGTCGAGGATCGTCCTCTCCAGTTCCTGTATCCTTCGTCGCCGCGGAAACACCTGAAACGAACTCCGCAGCAGCCCCGCGTCCGGAATTACTTCCACTGCGATATAAATCAGCGCTCCCACCCAATGAAATAGAATCACCCAAATCCAAAAGAAATTCGGCCGCCGCCGGATGAAGTGGATGATGGCCACGATCCGAAGCGCGATCGCCCACCACGAAAACGCGAACAACAGAAATGATCCCATGATGGACCGCGCACTATAGCGCGCAGAAGGTGCGCCCGGAAACCCAGGAAGAATGCTTCTCTAACCGCCGGCCTACTCTCTCTTACTTCTTTACCACAGGCGCAGGCGCGGGTATCGGCGGAGCTCCGGTCAGAATATCCTTCGCCGCCGCGGGTAGCTTGTCCGCATTCGCACACAAAAGGCTCACCTGCCACATCTGCGTCGTCGAGAGCGACTTCTCAAATCCAGGCATGCCCGTCATCCGGATGCCTCCCGATACCTTCCAATACGTCTCTCCCGGAGGATCATCCGTCACGCCCTTTCCATCCAGCAGCTTCGGCGGATCCGGAAACATCCCACGGGCGATCGCCGACTGTGTTTGCCCGGGCTGTCCATGGCACACCGCGCAATGTTCCTTGTAGACTTGCGCGCCCGCGAGATAGGCAGCGTCATCGGCGGCAATCGGCACGGTCTTCGGAACTTCCTTGTCCAGTCGCGCATGCAGAGCCATCTTCGCAAACGTCTTCTCAAATGGCATCGGCGGCGCCGATGTTGCCACGGGTGCGATCCCCTTTGAGAAATACAGGTACACAACAACAGGAAGCAATAACACCCCGAGAATCAAACCGAAAAGGAACTTTCCCATCAATGATCTCCTGTGAAATGCGGTTGAGCACTGATACTACCTCAAAGTCCCAGCGGTCGCGAAGTCGAAGCGATGTCAGCCGTTGCCCAGGAAAGCTGCGATTGTGCTTTCAATCACGTTTCCATCGCAGCCTTCGCGATAAACTCTGTTATGTATCCGCAAAGAGCCGCCACCACTATGTCCGATCAGCAGGCGGAACTACTGAAGTCTTTCCGTGCCTTCATCCAGGCAGCAGAAGACGGCGTCCCTATTCCGCCCGTCGAAGGCTCTCCACGAATTGTGCGTGGACAGAGCCAAACGCTATTGCGGGAAGGATGGAGTGATCAGCATCGAGATGACCGCCCGGGCATGTAGTCCGGCAGCGAACTTGCCGGCTGTTTGGTTGCGTCATACCCAACTTCG
>DATMOO010000102.1:0-45651 GCA_035568275.1 Candidatus Sulfotelmatobacter sp. | reverse complement strand
TGGCTTTCAATAACTGCAATGGGAACAGCGTCTGCATCAGCGGACTAACTCCCATTACTGACTATCGCTGGATCATTGAAGAAGACAAGACCTTCTGGGTCGATCCCAACTGCACAACCAACGCCAGCATTACCGCGCCGGGATGCCCTCACGCTGTGGGCCCCACGGGCGCGAGCACCATCCCCACCCAAGGGGTTCAGTTCCACACGAGCACCATGGATTACGTGGCCCAGGGCTGCACAGGGCCTAAGTCGTGCGAAGGCGGCCAGACCTTTTTGAATCCGGCTACAGGCACGCATGTTCCGGCGGTCTGCGACGTTGGCAACGGCGCCTGCCGGCTCGATCCGAACGCCAGTAGCACTGCGGCTGGGTTTACGCATGTGATGCCGGGCTCGGTCCATCTCGATCCCAGCAAGCGCTATTACATCTCGGTGTTGCCGGGCGACGCGGGCGACCCCTTCCCCGCTACTGTGACCCCGCCCGATTGTTCAGCAACGACCGGTGCGAATCCTGGTGATAAAGGGTGCGGTCACACCATGGGCGGCGCGCAGATTCCTCCGGCCTGCAATGTTCTAGCAGCAGGGTGCACAGCGAACAGTACCACCGCCTTCGCACCCGTAACGGTGCTGTCGGCGCCCACTCCGCTTCCTACCGGCAAACTCTCACTGATCGTGTTTGAGGATGACTTTCCACTGAATGGCGAGCAGGATGCCGGGGGCGGTATCGACGTTATATCGCCCAACGAGCCCGGCCTGGGCGGTTTCGAAATCATCCTGTGGGACACCTTTGGCTCACTCGGCGACGTGACCGGCCAGGATACCCACGACATGTTCAACATGCCGTTGTCGAACAGTTTGGCGGGAACCATCGATCCCTCTACGGGGCTTGACGCGTGCCCGATCTCGGCGCAGGCCACTGCCGATCCCACGCAGGCGGGCATCACGGGTAGGATCGTAACCTGCCCGAAGTATGAATCCGATAACGCGACGCTCTCGCCGCTGGCAGGCCAGGCGGTGGTTGCCAATCTCATGGCGGACAAATTCAGCGTGCAAGCCTACCCGGGGGCCGACCGGATTGCGCGCGGGGAAGAGTGGCTCCAGACCAACACGCTGGATGGCCAGCATCCCCACGATTCTTTCATCCGCATTGGGGAGCCCAGCTACTTCCAGGAGTACGGACCCGCCGGCTACCACGTGAGCATTGGCTTTGCCAATCCGAAGATCATCAATGACCGCCACGATGCGGTCTGTGCCGGCTCCTTCGGTGCTGTCGGCGCTTGCACCAACACCATTGAAGGGCAGGTGGATGTCCAGCGCCTGAGCCGGACACCGGACCAGAGACTCTACCCCAGCGGTTCGCGCGATGCCCTCGCTTGGACCCAGTGCTGGGTGAGCTTGGGTGACCCGGACGCCGAGGACTTCATGTTCGCCAAGTGCGATGCCAACGGGAACTTCAAGTTCAGCAATGTTCCCGGAGGGAACTGGAGACTGACCATCGGCGATCAGTGGAATGACCAGATCATTGACGGCCTCTCGACGCCCGCCGATGTGGGCTGCATCATCACGCCGCCCGCAACCAGCTGCCCCGCCGGCACCGTTACCGACCTCAAATTGGGGCAGATTGGCGTTCAGCAGTGGCAGGCGAATGTCTACACCACCACTTTCGTTGACGATAACAAGAATGGAATCAAGGATAAGGACGAGATCGGGATTCCGTTGGTCTATACGATGATTCATTACCGCGACGGCAGTCGGGCCAACGTTCTGACGACGGACTTCAACGGCGTTGCCAATTTCAACGAGACGTTCCCGCTGTTCAATTGGTATGTCGTGACAGCGGATTCGGGCCGCTACAAGACGACGGGGATCCACACCGTTTACGACGCGGGCGGACCCGCCGACGGCACCTCGTACTGCGGGTCGGCGGGGGGCGCGGGTCGGCCTTGCGGGACCTCGACAGCCTACAATTTCCTGGCCAACACCTTCGAGGCGATTCCTCTGCCCGCCGACCTGTCTGTACCTGGCGCGGTCTATTGCGCTAAGGCGGATTGCGCGGCCGAGGCTGATGCTGATTTTGCCAAGGGCATAGCGGTCCCGAGTTCTGCTACAGCGTCCACCGGCCGCATCGATCCCCCGTGGGTGGCGGCCGAGGGCTGGTCGGGCGAAACTAGCCAGGGCAACTGGATTGAATTCGGCAAGGCGCCGTTTGCAAACTGCAACCCAGACCTACCCGTAAGCACAACGAACTTCTGCGCGACCGTGCCCAATCCGCTGTACAACCCCGCTGGCGGAACCACCCCATCGACGATCAAGGTGGGCGAGAACGGTGGCATCCATGGACTCGTCAAATATGCCGCCACGCGCCCCTTTGACGACGCCTCACAAATGATCGAACAGCCCTGGGCGCCCAATGTGCCGCGCGTCACCATCAACCTCTACCAGGAGGGCTTTGCGGCGGATGGCGCGACCCCGACTCTCAAGCTGGTGGACACAACACAGAGCACCAGTTGGGATGACTGGGCGCAAGGGTTCTACCCGGGCAGCACGGCGGGCGGGACCGGTGCCACTGCCGGACAGAAGCCCTACATGAGCTGCCCCGGCCAAGGCACGGCTGTCGCCGGCAGTCCCAACCAGGACCTCTTCTTCTTTACGCTGTTTGACCAACCCAACTACTTGAATTATTACAATTCCCTGCACGGCGGGCCTGCCCTGACCACCACGACTCTGCCGTACAACTCGCAGTACAAGTGCTATGACGCCATGCACATCTGGAACCAGATCCAGCCGGCGCCTTACGACGGCATGTACTCGTTCCCCAGCGTCCTCGGCATCAGCCCGACGACTGGAAAGCAGATCACGCCCACAGGTTACAAAAACCCAATCACCGGTGCGACCCCAACCATAGCCGGGACCAACTGCACGATCTGCGTGGCGAATCCTGACACGACCGATGCATATAGGGTCGGCACTCCCATGCTGCCACCCGGCAAGTATGTGGTGGAAACGATCATGCCCCCGGGTTTTGAGGTGGAGAAGGAAGAAGACAAGAACCTTCTGATCGGCGACAACTACATTGCGCCGCCCACGCAGCAGTTCCCCGGCTTGGGTGGCTCCATCTTCATCATGCCCGACCAGGCGTCGGTGGCTTCGCTTTACGACGAAAGCGGCTCCGGCTACAACCCCACCAACTACCAGAACGCGACTACGGCCCAAGGGAATGGGGACTACCTCGCACTCCCAGGTTACCCCGGCTTTCAGGATCCGATATGGCCGTGCGTGGGCGAGATGCGCGTGGTGCCCGACTACCTGAGTCTGTTCCCGCAGGTGCAGGAAACTGCTCCATTTGCCGGCGCTACGCGTCCTCTGTGCGACCGCAAGGAAGTGACCCTGGCCAGCCAGGATTCGGTGAGTGCGAAGTTCTACATCTTCACCTCGACGCACATCGCCTCCCACTTCACCGGCGTGATCACGGATGATTTCACTTCCGAATTTGATCCCTTTTCGCCTCAGTTCGGCGAGAAGTTTTCCCCACCCAACATGCCGATCTCGACCCGGGATTATCTCGGAAACGAAGTCTCCCGCGTGTATTCTGACCACTGGGGGATCTATGACGGTTTGAATTATTCGAGTTGGGACGTGAACCCGCCCAACATCACGGGATACTCACCCTCGATGATGGTTCAGTGCATGAATGACTACGGGCCGATCCTGGACACCAACTTGAGCTCGCCGACCCACGGGCAGCTGATCAACGACCCGTTGTACAACCAGGCATACAGCGACTTCTGCTACACCGAGCCGTACATGCCGGGCACGACGACTTACCTCGATACGCCGGTTGTGCCCACGCAAGCCTTCGTGGGCGCGGGGTACAACAATCCTGATTGCGCCTATCCGGATGCCACGCCAGCCATCGCGGAAGTGGATGGCGACGGAATTGGACCTTATGTCGGTGCCGCCGGTCGCACACTGACGATCACCGCCTTGGGCAACGCGACAGTGGCGAATGCGAGCAACTGCACCGCCGCGAGTACCGGCGCCGATGTAGCTGTGAACAACTTTGGTTACGCCGGGCCCTCGGCCTCAGTGGCGCCCTTCGATTGCAAGACTGTGACTCGCCACTATGGCTTTGGGGCTAGGTGCACCTCGCCGAGTGCGAACAGCACGACCTGCAATACCGCGTCGAGCGTTACCATCGGCGGTGTGAAGGCGATTATTACCAGTTGGAGTGAAACTGCGATCAAAGCCACAGTCCCTGGCGGCTTGCCGGGGTCCCCTCAAGTGCCGCTGTGCAGCATACAGCAGCAAGCGGAATACGCGCCGGGAGCGACACCTGCACGTTGCGGACAGTTGCTGATCACGGCCGGCAATGGCAAACAATCCATTGACACCGTGACCGTTACCATCGGCGGGAAAGCGCCCACCCATGTCGCCGCCTCGGGCACGATCCAGGGCGCGATTGACGCGGCTGCTCCGGGCGACTTGATTATCGTCGACCCGACCTGCAGCACGACCACCGGAGGCTCGGCGGCGTGTACTACACCCTCCGCTACCAATATTCACTCTCCCGCATCTCACACCGAGATGGTGATTATGTGGAAGCCCGTCCGGCTGCAAGGCGTTGGCGCTGCTACCACCATCATCAATGCCAACACCCATCCCGCCGGCAAGCTGCTCGATCCCTGGCGCCGGCATGTCAATTGTCTGTTCGGTTTGACGCTGCAAGGTGTGCCGGGGGCGTCCGCCGGTTGCCCTGACACGGGTTGGCAGCATTTCACTGCCCAACCCAACATTCCACAGATTGACCGGTTGCCGCTGGAGGCCACGGTCGGCTGGGACGCCACCCTGAGCGGCAACCTGGCCGAACTCTTGCAAGAGCCCTCGCTGATGGGTGCCTATGAAGGCGCGGGAATTACGGTTCTGGGCAAGGGTCTGGATTTCCACGGCTTGAGTCCGTGGAACGACGGCACCGAAGCTGGCGCGTTCCCGGCCGGCACCACGCTGCTGACTGGAGTCGTGTCTAATCCAGGTGCGGCCCCGGGCACTCCGGGTGCTCTCCTTGTAGGCGATGCCAACCCGCTCTGTCATACGAGTGCCACCAGTACGACCAACCCATTCCCGAGCAACTACGTCTGCAACCCCTCGAGCATCGATGGGCTGACCATCACCAACAGTTCGCAGGGTGGCGGCGGCATCTTTGTGCACGGCTGGGCTCACTTCCTGCAGATCGCCAACAACCGCATTTACAACAATGCCGGAACGCTCTCGGGCGGCATCAGCGTCGGCCAGGGCGAATTTGCTCCCCCGTACATCCAGGGCGGCGCCACCAACGCAGCTCCAGGCTCGTGCAGCAATGGGACGGGATTGGTAACCAACCAGCACCTACCGTACTGCTTCCAGATGCAACCGAACGTCCACAACAACATGATCACCGACAATTCCTCGATCGGCGATGAACTGTTCTCCGCCACGCTCTCGGGCGGCGGCGGCGTGAGCTTCTGCACCGGCAACGACTACTACAAGTTCAACTACAACTGGGTATGCGGCAACATCAGTGCCGGTGAGGGCGGCGGCCTGGTTCACCTCGGGGAAATCTACAACGGCGACATCGAGCACAATTCGTTCGTGTTCAATGAGAGTAGCAACCCGACCATCCCCACCAACGGCGGCGGGATCATGATTCAGGGCACCCCGGATACCGACCCGGTATGCGGCACCATACCCGACGCGGATTGCCCGCCGGGATTGAGCGACGGCACGGGTCCAGGCTTGGTGATCAATGCCAACCTGATCCAGGGTAACTCGGCGGATAGCGGGAGCGGTGGCGGCATTCGGCTCCAGTCCGTCAACGGGACGGACGTATCCACCTTCGCGTCGCAGCCGCAGTACTGGCACGACGTGACCATCACCAACAACATGATCGTCAACAACATGGCCGGTTGGGACGGCGCGGGAATATCGTTGCAGGATGCGTTGAATGTGAACATCGTCAACAACACCATCATGCACAACGATACCCTCGCTTCCTCGGGCGTGCTCACCTACTCCATCGGGACGCCCATGGCCAGCGCCCCTGCGGGGGAATGCCACAACGCCGCTGGCACGGCATCATGCCCGCAGTCGGCCGGGGTGACGAGCATGCCAAACACCACCCTGCTGACCACGACCTTTGTGGTGCCAATCACTTGCCCTGCGGGACACCCCAACTGCACGAGCTTCTCGAACCCGATTCTGTTTGGTGACATCATCTCGCAGAACCGCTCGTTCTACATCGGCGTCGGCACTCCTGGGGCGGGAACCCTGAACCAGCAGAACCAGGTTTTGCTGTTCAGTGCCTTCACCAACACGCAAGCTCCGACTCAGGCGACAACCGGCGCCTGCTCCACCACCGGGGTCACGTACTGGGACCTCGGGGTGCGCGGCGACAAGACACTAACCGGCCACGAATCGGGATTCACGCTTTTCCCGGTGTACTCGTTCGCGGGCACAGGCGGTGGCGGCGCGAATAACTCCACAGCGGCACCGGGGGTCATCAGCTCGTACTGCAACGGCTCGCGCGTGCCGCCGGAATGCACCTTGTCGAATGGATGCGGAGGGCTCCATGGCTTTGGGGTTCCTCCAGGCATCCCCGACTCGATAGCCGGGGCGCCACTGTTTAACCTCGTACCATCGGCAACGGTGGACGAGGGCAACAACTGGATCAACGTGAGTTGGGGCCCGCTGTCCTTGACGAATCCATCGGCTACCGGTGGGACGTACGGAAACTATGGCGGCGGACTCCCGCTCGGCAATTACTCGATAACCGGGACTTCGCCGGCTATTAACTTCGTCCCGTGTGCCACGGTTACCGGAGGGAGCTGCGTTACGGCTCCCGTTGGCGGGTTGCCGTCGCTTAGGCTGCCGAATACTGACTTCTTCGGCAATCCTAGGCCCGACACCGCCACGCATAGTATTGATGCCGGCGCGGTCGAGGCTCCGGGACACTAAAGTGATTTGAGCAGCTCGAAACAAAACGGGCCGGGCATCTGATAAGGGCGTCCGGCCTGTACGACAACAAGTTTGGGTTAACTTCTGAGAGTGTAACCAGGTTCCGGAAGTGGAGAAACCGCCACCTTCGGAACCTCATAACTACAATAGCGGTAAGAACTCCTCCCCAGAGCCAGAGGGCTGCTCCCCCTGAAGGACGTTAGACCGATCGCTGGAAGTGCTCTTCCATGTGGTCGGTGCGGACATATTCGCCCTGTGCACTTAGAGGTGCAGACGGCGAAACTAATTTTGCGCGCACCTTGCACGCTCCTGAGAGAGGAAAAAACGAATGCTTCGACACAGATATTTGCTTTGCCTGGCGGCGCTGCCGCTTCTTGCCGTTCAATCCCTGCTTGCTGCCCCCACGGTTGCGGTTGGAACTTGCAAGCCTAGTTCGGTTAGCTTCCCAACGATTTCCCAGGCGGTGAGCGCCGTTCCGAACGGCGCAACCATACAGGTCTGCCCGGGCACCTATGCAGAACAAGTCACGATCTCAAAGCCCCTGACCCTAATTGGAATTGCGTCTGGCACGGCCAACCAGGCGGTGATCGCCGTGCCCTCTGGGGGCTTGGTGCAGAACACTGTGAGCATGTTCGGTGAGAGCGTGGCGGCGCAGATCCTGGTGGAGGGAGCCGGCCCGGTAAACATTACGAACATTACGGTCGACGGTACCGGCGGCGACACTTCCTGCCTTCTCTGGCTGGCGGGGATCTTCTACGGTTCCGGCTCCTCGGGTACCGTCAACCGGGTGCGGGCCAGCGGGCAGATCGATGGAACCTGCGGAGTGGGGATCTGGGCCGAAAATGCCAACTCCCAGAGTCAATCAGTAACGGTCCAAAACAGCACCGTGTACAACGTGGATTCAGCGGGGATTTTCGCGGGCAGTGGCACCACGCCCACGCTTACTGCCAACCTCACCAACAATGTGGTCAATGCCAGTGCAGCCGTGGCCGCCATCGATTCCGACAGTGTGCAGGGCAAGGTTAACGGGAACACCACCAGCAACTCTGTGTTTGGCGTCTATGACCTCTCCAGTATCCCCGTGCAGGGGAATACGATCACGTTTGCGACCACTGCTGGAATCTACATGGCAAATGGTGGCACCGCCTCTAGCAACCTGGTATCGGGTTCCGGCGAGGGCGTGCTTCTCGGAGGTGCCGGCGCCACGCTGACCAACAATGACATTATGACCAGCACAACTGCCGGGGTGGAGATGGGCTGCTTTTCCGCCACCCTGAACAACAACCTGATCAATGACGCTCCGGTCGGGGTTGATGCCGCTCCCTTGACGGTGGGCTTCGGATCGACCACTTTCGCCAACACCGCCACCACCTTCACCAATGGCTGCGGCTTCGCCGCGGTAGCCGCGCGGACGGCTCTCGCCTCCGGGACCGCCCTAGTCACGGCCCCCCGTTCCAATTCGTCGGAGCAGTGGCACACGCCGGCGACGCCTTTCGGCACGCGCACGAAGTAACACCTGGCGGAGTCTGCACATAGCGGACTCCAGCGAGTTTGGCGGCGCCGAGAGCGGCGCTGCTGCATCAAGTTGACGCGCACGCCCGGTCGTGGGAGTGCCGGAAGAGAGGAAGGCGATGACCGGAATTAGTAGTCCAAGGAACAAGTTGGTGCTGTTGGCAATCGTGTTGGCGACCAGCATTGTCGCATCGAGCGCTTTTTCACAGTCGTCTCAAAGTAATCAGAACGCAACCACTGGGGCCGCGAAGTCTTCCGTGACGGCTGCTCCGCCCCGCCCTGACCCGAATTGGCTCCCGCGACGAGCGATGATGTATTACCAAGGTGCTTGGGGAGTTGACTCGTTCCACGTAAAATGGGCGGAGTCGGGCGAACTCATTCGATTTAGCTGGCGTGTGGTGGACCCGGCCAAAGCCGTCGTGCTCAACGACAAGAAGGCCGAACCCACCTTGATCGATCCGCAGGCGGGGGTCAGCCTGGTGGTCCCGGCGGTGTCCAACATTGGGAAAATGCGCCAAGCTAGCACGCCCGAGGCGGGCAAGTCCTACTGGATGGCTTTTTCGAATGTGGGCAGGCGGGTGAAGCGCGGAGACCGGGTTAGTGTCGTGATTGGGAAATTTCGAGCGGAAGGACTCGCAATCGAATAGCGATTTCCTTCCTCCAGTTCGACTCCTTTGATGGGTTTGAGTTTTAGTTTGCAAATCTTGTAACGAGGACGCACAAATGTTGAGAAAGTTCCTGGTGGTTTCGATTACTTTGGCGTTTTGCATTTCGCTCGCGGCGGGAGCGAACACAACTTCACCGCGAGCCCAGCTTTCGGCGGCCGAGATCGTGGACAAGAATGCCGCGGCGCGGGGCGGCTTGCAGGCGTGGCGGGCAGTCCAAACCTTGTCCTTGCAAGGAAAAATGGGCGCCGGAGGGAATCAGCGAGGTACCGTTGCTCTGCCCCTGCCGAACCCGAAACAACTTACCCTTCCTCACCGGCCGGCCGAAGAGGCGCAACTGCCTTTTCTAATGGAACTCAAGCGCGGTCGCAAAACGCGCTTCGAGTTGCAGTTCGCCGGCAAAACGGCGATCCAAGTCTACGACGGCACCAGCGGCTGGAAACTCCGGCCGTTCCTGAACCGAATGGAAGTGGAACCCTATACGCCAGAAGAATTGAAGATTGCCTCTACGCAATCCGACCTTGATGGTCCCCTGGTGGATTACGCCGCCAAGGGCAGCCGCATCGAGCTGGACGGCGTCGAAAAGGTGGAGGGGCGCGATACCTATAAGCTCAAGGTCATTGAGAAGACCGGGCATACTTTCCACGTTTGGGTTGACGCGGAGACCTTCCTCGAAGCCAAAATTGAAGGACCGCCGCGCCGTCTCGATGGCACAGACCATCCCGTGGAAGTCTACTATCGCGATTATCGGGCCGTGGATGGGCTCCGGATCCCGTTTCTTTTGGAGACGAGAGTTCTCCCGGTGCCCCGGACCGCGCTCGGTAGGGATACTCCGGTTCCGCCGGAAAAAATAGTTATCGATAAGGTCGTGGTGAACCCCAAGTTCGATGAACAGTTGTTCTCGAAACTGGAAGTCCCAACCGCATCGAAAAGCAAGTAATCCAGGATTTGGTGCCTCCCCCATTTCACGCGGGACTAGCGCGCCCACCCTGCTGAAGCCATACCGGAGAGCGATTTGTGTACTCTCCCAAGGAATGCTCAGCGTAACTGTGCTTCCGCAGTCCTGCAGCCTTTTCCCCGCCTGCTTCATCGAGTGCGGTGGGAACGATTCAGTAGTTGATCTATTTCACGAAGGAGACTGAGATGATCTTTCAAAATGCGACCAGAGTAATTATGGCCCTGGCGGTAACAACGGCCTTGGCCCAAGGCACCCCGCCTGCCGCTGCAGGCAGCCCTCAAGCCGCCGTGCCCGGAGGCAACGACGTCATGCAGAGGCAAGGGTACGCTGGACGGAGAGCGCCGTCGGCCAAACAGCCCCGCGGCGTGCCGGTACAAACCTCGCTGCGCGAACGCGTTCAGGATATGGAACGCACGCTCACCCAGATGCGTCTGGTGCTGACGAAAATGCATGACAAGGCGGCTAAGAGCAAAACCCAGGATTCGCTCGCCAAGGCCAACCTCGATATGTGGGAACTGATGGTGAGCCATCTGGATAAGGAACTCCGTGAACTGAAGGACGCAGCGGCAGCACGCGAAGACATGGAGGCCCGTCGTGCCGCGCTCTACAAGCAGGCGGATGCGAAAGCGGAAGCCGAGGCTCAGGCGGCGCGGGCCGCTGGGGCGGCCAAATTTGCTGCCGGAGCACCAGCACCGGCCGGGCAGGGTGCGGGACAAAGTCCTGCCGGACAGACTGCTCCTGGTCAGCCTTCCCCTGCTCCAGCGGCAAATAACTCTCCTTCACCCAACTAAAAAGAAGGCTCCGAGAGGGGAGAAGCACAGCTTTGGCAGGAGGCCACAATCCGATGAAGAAAATCTTGAGTGCAGTCGTCATCGGCCTGCTGATGATCTTCTCGTATATCGCGGGATGGCATCACAAAGCGAGAGTGGCAACCGCGACCGCAAATGAACGCCGCGTGCTCTACTGGGTGGACCCGATGCATCCCGATTACAAGTCTGACCACCCCGGAATTGCACCCGATTGCGGAATGCAGCTGGAGCCCGTTTATGCTGAGCCAGCCGCGTCCATCGAGACAGAGGCGGGTCCCCTGGCGGCCGGAAGCGTGGGCATCGATCCGGCAAAACAGGAATTGTTCGGGGTCCACATAGCCCGGGTGGAACGGTCGTCGGGCGCGGGGAAGATTCGCGTGCTGGGCCGCGTCGTTCCGGAAGATACGCGAATCTATCGGATCACTTCCGGTTCGGGTGGATTTATCCGTGACACCTTTGACGATTCGGTCGGAGTGTTGGTCAAGAAGGATCAAAAGCTGGCGACCTCCTATTTGGGTGAGACGTTAGCCGTCGCCTCCGGATACCTTGCAGCTGCGGCGGCGGTGAGTAACGGTGCGAACAAGGACGGGTCGCGGACGATGCCTTTTCCGGGTGCAGTGAGCAAACAAGGGTTCAGTAGTCTTGAGGGCTACTCCGATCGCCTGCGCAATCTTGGATTGAGCGATAAGCAGATTAAGCAGATGGCCGAGACCCGCCAACTTCCAGTGACAGTTGACATTGTGTCTCCCGCGGATGGGTTCGTTCTCGACAGAAACATTTCGCCCGGCCAGCACTTCGATCGTTCGATGGAGTTCTACCGCATCGCGGACCTGACTAAAGTATGGATTGTGGCGGATGTTTTAGGCAGCGAAGCGAGCAGCTTCCGTCCTGGCACGGAGGCTCGGGTGACGCTTACGAATCAACAAAAGTCTCTTTCGGCTCGAGTGACCACCATTCTTCCTCAGATCGATCCCAACACCCGTACCCTGAAGCTTCGTCTGGAAGGGGACAATCCTGGATACGCGCTCCGGCCCGACATGTTTGTCGATGTCGAACTGCCGGTTTCAGTGCCGTCTGGACTTACAGTTCCCGTGGATGCGCTGATCGACTCGGGGCGGGAGCAGCGAGTCTTCATCCAGCGAAGCCAGGGAGTGTTCGAGCCTCGCCGGGTGCATGTCGGATGGCGCTCGGGCGACCGCATTGAGATCGTGGATGGATTGAAGGAAGGCGACCGGGTCGTCAGTGCTGGGACATTCCTCGTGGACTCGGAGAGCCGGTTGAAATCCCCTCAAACACTCTCCAAGCAAACGCAGCCCGAGAAAATAGAGCCGCCGTCCAAGCCGGGGGCCGAAGAGCCCGGGCAACTCGGGGCCAAGTCAAAGATGCCCCCTGCGGCATGATGATCGACAAGGCTAAGTCCATCGCGGAAGGCCATACCCTCACTAGTGATGGTGTGCTATTTGTGTTCCGAGAACTGCAGGAAGAAGTTCGGGGCTCAGCGGGAGCACTATCTGGCTCAGAACCCTACGGGGCATCGCTCATGAATAGGGTCAGAGCGGCAAATTCCGCCCGCAACATTGCGCTGGAGCAAGTGCCTGGGATCGCGGGAAGTTGATAATAAGCAAAGTGGGCTCTGTCGGAATCGTATAAGAAACTGCACGGGTCCTTTCCCTCGAGGTTCGTCCGGGAGCCTCTTGCGTGCTAACACAGCCTGCTCATTCGAGAGGGTTCCACAGACTCGGGATTTCCGGATCTGGGTCCAGGGAAAGGGGTATCGCAGTGGCGCCAGTCCCTGCTAGCGGTTTCGAGAGTAAGTCGCTTCGTCGGATAGGCAGGTTCCTGTCTGCGCTCGCTTGGACCAGCGCCGTGGCCGTGTCCCTGGTGCAGGGGCAAGCCACTTCGGCACCCAGAAGGAACTCCGCCCACAAGGACAACCCGCCCGTTTCAGCGGTGAACCCGGAGACTCCTGCGCCCATTCCTCCGGCGTCAATTGCTCCTGTTCCGGCAGAAGCCCCTCCGGCGGCACCTCCAACAGCGGAACAGACGCCTCCGCAGCCGCCCGTGGTTACCTGGGATGGCAATCTTCTCACCATTGATGCGGAAAATTCCACCTTGGCGGCTGTTCTCGTGGCCTTGCGAAACCAGACCGGTGCACCGATCGAAATCCCGTCGGCAGCCTCCAGAGAGAGAGTTTTCGTCCACCTGGGCCCTGGCCAGGTCCGTGACATCATCTCCTCTCTGTTGTACGGCGCAGAATTTGATTACATCGTTGAGACTTCCGACGACAATCCAGACGCGCTTCGCAGTGTAGTGGTGACCGCACGGGGCAAGGGTGACGATTCAACAGTCGGCGCTCTTGCCGAGTCGTCTGACGCTCTCGCAGCAGGTAGGGTGGACTCAGGTGTTGCTGCCAAAGGTTTTCGCAGCGATGCCTCTCAGGGCGTGGGCCGCCCTGAAGGAATGCGCATGATGCGTGGATGGGCCGCCCCCGGCAAGCCGACATTCCAGGCAGATGCTGAGGCGGCGATCGCAGCCGAGGAAGCCGCTCGTGAGTCTATTTCCGGGTCAGATACCGCGGATGCGAACGCCCAGAACCCATATGCATCTGGCGCGGAGTCGGCGTCGCGCAGGCAGGAAGTCAGTACCAGCGATGCTGAGTCAGCTTCCTCTGCTGCGCCGTCGCGAGCTAACGCCAATTCAATCACCGAAAGCGACATCCCACCTGAAACCGCATCGTCCGCTTCTTCCCCGTCCGACTCGAACGATCAAACTGGCATATCGCAATCGATTCAGAACCTGACGCGCATGTTCGAGCAGCGACGCCAAATTCAGGCCCAACAAAACCGGGCGGCGCAGCCGCAACAACAGTCTCCTCCAAACTAAGTCGGCAAATCAGGACGAGCTAAATTCGCCACCTACCGAGGAGATTGTTGGAGTTGGCTATCCCAGGTGAAGAGTAGGACGCGTTCTCTACAGCGGCGTGAATATGTCGCCTTCGTCCGGGACATCTCTTCGACCGGGGCTTTCTTCTCTGCTGAGTTCAACCCACAACACGGTCAACGCATAAGCATAGACTGGAATATTGGAGAATTCGGCTTCGGCTCACGGGCAAAGTAGTAAGAGTGGTGCAACCTCCCCTACCGCATCAACGGGAATTGCTATGGCCTTCGACTCGCCGCGAAACGATATACCACGTAGACCGAATCAGGCGAGGTAAACGGTCAGGCTCTGGTCTCTCTTCCCCACCAATCAGACCTTCAGCGTGTACTGCCTCAGGCATCAACTGCTTTAGTCCATGATCGATCGCCGACGAATCTCCAGCCTGTCCCCTTACAGGCAGAGCCGACTTCACTAGCGACCTCTCCAAAAGCTCCACACGAGTCGCACTCCATCCAGTCATCGATATTTGGAGGGCTTCTGATGCACCCGACGCACGCTCTTCTTAATAGGGGTGCCATGGGGCCCAGGCAAAGGCCGGGTCTGTGCCTTGTCGAACGCAAAAGTTTTAGCCCCTCTGCCATATTGCGAAACCCCTTGCGTCTAGTTTACGTTCTCGCGTAACTCATCTAAAAGCCGCGTTACCTTCCACAAGCCAACTCTGGCGCGTTCAGCATCCGGCAAATCGCAATTGCCCGAAACGTAGATGTCAAATCTGCTGTCGAGGAAATTGAAATGCGAAAAATAGCCCTCCCCCATGCTCTGCTGTTCCTGCTGCTGTCTCTGAGCGCGTTCGCCCAAACTACGTTAACGTTAGGCAGTCATTTCCATTGCGATGCCGCTTCCGCTCAACCGATTTTTTCTTTCTCCGAGTTCCAATGCCGCGGGGTTCCGCTCTACCAGAACGGCACACAAGTCGATTGGATGTATTGGCTAAACAGTAGCCGGCCAGAGGAGTGGTGGCTGGGTGGGAGCATGTTTCCGTCTAGCCCCTACCAGGGATCAATCGCGCAGGTAACGCAGTTTAGCCTCCCGACACTCAACGGGAATTTGCCCTGTGGGGCCAGCACGCCTCTCAATGGGACGGTAACTTTTACCGTTCAATTCACAGATAAGACCGGGTTGAAGCACACGGGAACATTCTCAGGCAATTGGGGCGAGTCTAAGGTCTGCGGGCGCTACGGATGGTACCTGCCGGTACTGCAGGCGGGAGATCAGTTGACGCTTGAATAGACGGGAGAAGGCAGGCGGTTAGACTGCGGTGATTTCCTCAAACTCGTACCTGCGTGCGTTCACGCCGACATTGATCCGGTTTCGTCCGGCAAATTTGTCCACGAAACGCACGCTGCGCCCGGAGCCGAGTTGCACAATCTGACCCGGCTCCAGTGCTCTCTCTAGGGTATCCATCCAGGCATCGGCTTTCCTGTGGTGTTTTCTCCCCTAGTTCCGTAGCGCGCAGGAATTTCCCCACTTACACGGAGCGAGAGAACCGTGGCGATGGCCACCAGCAAAATGGTGACGCCCGCGTTCCCCGCGCCCGACAAACAGAGGTGCGCCGACCCGGACACAGACGAGTTCAGTTGCGATGAGATGATCTGTTCTGAGTTCAACATGATGATGGGGGGCGCTCTTAGGGCGTCTACTCGCGGCTCCTGGGTATGCATTCCAGCGGCGATGGCCACTTGGGGTGCACACTCAGCGCTCCGTCGCCGAAAAAGCTGAACGCCAACCGCCAACCGCCAAAACGCCAAAAAGTCAACCGGGCCAAAACTCTCAGAGGCAAGGCGCACAGTCGGCGAAATGCTCTCAAGCATGGGTTGTTTGCTAGGCACTGGCTCGAGTTTTTCCTTCAAGCCAGTTCTTTTCGGCCGATATCACGCATAGCGACTCGGTTCTCGGCATTTTCGAAGCGTGCTGCGCGTTTGAGCCTCCACCAGCAAAGCGTGATTCGCTCGACCTCCAACTCCTCCGCTCTGCCGACGGGCTGGTATTGGTCTCGGAGATCTTCGAGCAATTCCTCGTATTCGGACGAGTCTTCCCCTCCCACAGAATTTGAACGATGAGATCGAAGCGGCCGACACGGTGCCTCCTGATTTCAAGCAGAGGCTGATTGCGACAAAGCCTGAATTTGGACCAGTTTGGTCCCTGTGTGTGAAGCGGCGGCGCAAAGGACAGTCGAAGATCCGGGTTTGCCAAAATTGGCTGCGGAGTTAAGTGCAGAAGAACGCAACGCAGTTTTAGCATCGGTTACCCTCACTGTCGCGATCAACTTCATCGAACACCTACGGCAGTACAGACAGACCAACGTAAGCGAAACTGTATATGCGCGGCACCTCCTTCCGGAAGATGACACTCTCGAAAATGCTTCGCTATGAGACAGCGATCGAGCGCAACCTCGGTCGCGCCCTAGACAGACTCGAGCGCCGGCAGCGACGTCGTAGGGGAGAACCCGTTCCTCCTCCCTTGAGAGTGCGTCTGACTCAATAGTTGTAGCACGCGTTCTGAACGAAATGGATTTGTCGTAGTGCGCAGCCGCGAAATCCGACAACCTCACCCTCGGCAGATTTCTCTAATCTCACAGGAGGAATCGCATGCCTAGAAAAAAGAAATCATCAGGCCGCAAATACGGGAAGGCGGCGAGCAAGACTGTTGCCAGCGCAATGCGCCGCAAAAAGCGCGGCACTTTGAAATCGGGACGGGGCGGAAAAGGGGGCACGGTCAAAAGCCGTAAGCAGGCCATCGCGATCGGTCTCTCGGAAGCCAGAAAGAAGGGTGCTAAAGTACCTAGAAAGGCCGCATAAAGCAGAACGCATCATTGACTTGCCGCTCGGCCGTAGCTTCCAATCGATTCTGATGAGCTCAGATCCGGCCGTAATCGTGATTGGCGCCGGCGTGTCAGGACTGGCCGCGGCTTGCCAGTTGGGTCGCGCCGGCATTGCTGTGCACATCATCGAAGCTCGTGATCGCATCGGTGGTCGCGTGTTCACCCACCTCGATCCAGATTGTGACTGCCCCATCGAACTGGGAGCCGAATTTATTCACGGCAAACCTCCTGAAACCTTGGATCTTCTCCGTAAGGCGAAAACGGAAATCACCGAGGTCCAAGGCGACGCCTGGTGCGCCGAAGAGGATCGCTTGTCCCCGTGCGGATTTTGGGATGAGGTCGACCAGATTCTCCTGAAGATTGACGATTCAAAGCCTGACGAGTCATTCGCCGCGTTCCTCGATCGCTGCTGCAGTGCACCTAAGACGCAGGCACAAAAGCGGGCAAAGCAGCGCGCACAAGGTTACGTTTCAGGATTCAATGCAGCCGACCCAGCCCTCGTGGGAGTTCATTGGCTGCTGAAGGAAATGCAGGCAGAGGAGAAGATGGAAGGAGACCGCGCCTTTCGCTGCCGCAACGGATACAAGGACCTGCTGGATGTCTTCCAACAGGAATTGAAGAACTACAACATCGCGGTACAGACCGAGACGGTAGTGCAGCAGGTGCACTGGAAAGCCGGGAGTGTGAAGGTCGACGTTCGCGATCAAAAAAACGAATCGACTCTCGAGGCTCCGCGAGTCCTGATAACCCTGCCGCTCTCTCTCTTGAAAGCCCCCGTCGGGCAGCCAGGCGTAGTTCAGTTCACACCAGAATTACCCAGCCAGAAAAAGGACGCCTTGGATAAACTCGAGATGGGGAAGGTCATCCGCGTTACGCTGCATTTTCGCGAGCGCTTTTGGGATTCGATCAAACCCGCCGGTGCGCGCGGATCCTTATCGAATATGAGTTTCCTCTTCGGTCAGGACGACTGGTTCCCCACATGGTGGACTGCGAATCCGGCGAAGAGCCCGATCATCACGGGTTGGGCGCCGTTCCGCTCGGCAGAGCGTCTCTCAGGGAAGACTCACTGGTTTGTGATGGAGCATGGCCTGCAGACGCTGAGCACGCTCTTGGGCGTGAGTCAGTCAGAACTCGAGAAGATACTGGAAGACGCCCACTTTCACGACTGGCAAACAGATCCGTTCTCACTCGGAGCTTACAGCTACGGAAAAGTCGGGGCGAATGAAGCGCAGCAGGTTCTCACAGAACCCATCTACGACACGCTCTACTTCGCGGGCGAGGCAACGGACACAACCGGGAACAACGGAACCGTGCACGGCGCGATCGCCAGTGGATACCGCGCCGCGAAGCAGATTCTGGACACAACCGACAGAAGGTTGCGATAGCACGAACTACTGCGCAGTCTTCTCGACGTCGCGCAACCGCGCTGCCTTGCCGCGCAGACCGCGCAGATAAAACAGCCGTGCCCGGCGCACCTTCGACGAGCGCACCAGGTCCACCTTATCGATCACCTTCGACTGGATCGGGAAAATACGCTCCACACCCTGTCCAAAGCTGATCTTCCGCACGGTGAAGCTGGCTTGCGGCCCGTTGTCGCGCTTGATCACCACGCCTTCAAACGCCTGCACGCGTTCCTTGTCACCTTCTTTGATCTTCACGTGGACGCGCACCGTATCCCCGGGCCGAAACGCCGGAATGTCCGTGCGCAGTGTCTTCGCAAGTAACTTTTCAATGATTGGGTTTGACATGTCGTTAACCTTCGCCTGTTCTATCTTAATCTCAACCTTAATCTTGTCATCCTGAGGCCCGCGCTTTTTGCGGGTCGAAGGGCCTATGCACCGCCGGCCTCAGAACTAGGAGGATCCCTTGATCCGTTCCAGTATCTTCCTATCCTCGTTCCTGAGTTCCATGCCCGCCATCAAGTCGGGCCGGTTTCTCAGAGTTTTCTTCAAAGCCTGCTCACGCCGCCAGCGCCGTATCTCCTGATGGTTGCCGTTAATCAGCACCTCCGGTACCGTCATCCCGCGAAATTCCGCCGGACGCGTGTAGTGCGGATAGTCCAGCAATCCTCCAGAACCGCAGGTCGAATCCGGCCCGTCTGTTCCGCCGGCATCCACATGCTCCGTGAAAGATTCCTGCCGAGTCGACGCCTCATTCCCGACTGCTCCCGGTAACAAACGAGTGACAGCTTCGATGATCACCGCCGCGCCCAACTCACCGCCGCTCAGCACGTAATCGCCGATGGAAAGCTCGCGGTCGGCGAGAAACTCCGAAACACGCTCATCGACTCCTTCGTACCGGCCGCAGATCAGCACCATCCGATCCAGCGATGCCAGTTCCGGCGCGATCTTCTGCGTGAACCGCCGTCCTTGCGCCGAAAGCACAATGACGCTTTCCTTCGCCGTGCCCGACAGCCGCTGCTCGCGCGGGGCAATCTGCATCCGTTCCAAACATTCAAAGACCGGTTCCGGCTTCAGGACCATGCCCTCGCCGCCGCCGTATGGGCGGTCATCCACACTGCGGTGCTTGTCGTGCGTGAACTGCCGCAGATCGTGGACTTCAATCTTCACCAGGCCCATCTCCGCCGCCCGACGCGTAATCCCGTGATCCAATGGCCCGCGAAAGAAGTCCGGAAAAATCGTGACGATATCGGCCTTCATGAAGCGGACCCAAAAACCACTGCGAAGAATTTGTTCCTTCGTGTACCTTAGTGCCCTTCGTGGTCAAGCCTTTTCCCGACGTCGATTCGAACTCTGCGACTTCTCCTCAGCAGTCAAAGGCGCATTGATCTCAAGCATGCCGTCGGGAAGCGTCATCCGCACTTGCCGCTGCGGCAAATCCACGCCTTCCAGATACGCCTCGGCGAATGGCACATCGCATTTCTTGCCGCCAGCGCCAGTCACAATCAGCAGCGGCGCCTCGCCGGTTCCGAACTGCACATCTTCAATCCGTCCGATCTCGTTTCCATGATCAAAGACCGTGCATCCAACCAGATCGCTCACGTAATTCCAGCCCTGCTCCAGTTCTGCGCGCTCGGTCCGTGGCACTTGCAACTCAGACCCGATCAGCGTCTCAGCATCCGACATCGAATCGACGCCAACAAACTTCAAAACCAGCAGGCCCTTATGCGGCCACAGACTTTCAATCTCAACCTCGCGCCGCGAGTCGCCCGATTTGCTCAGCGCGAACAGCTTCATTCCCTCAGCAAAGCGATCAGGAACGTCGCTGTGAACCTCAGCCGCAACCTCACCATGGCGCCCTTGCGTTTTCACTACCCGCGCCAAGGTGATGAACTCCGTCGATTCCGGCACGAGACCCTACTCGATGATCTCGAGCTGATAGCGCTTGCGCGCCCGATGTCCGGCAGCGTTCAGCAGGGCCCGCAGCGCCCGGGCCGTTCGCCCCTGGCGTCCGATCACTTTGCCGACGTCGCTCTCGGCGACTTCCAGTTCGATCACCCCATCGTCGAACTTCTCGACGAAGACCTCATCAGGCGCGTCGACCAGCGACTTCGCGATCAACTCGATGAGCGCACAAATATCTCCGGAAGATTCAGGCATAAATTCTCACTGTGGAAACGAGATCTGAACTTGAGGAGCCGCGGTCGAATCTACGCGGCGGGAGCCGGCGCCGCGGCTGGCGCCTTTGTGTACAGCTTGTTCACCCGCTCCGACATCTGCGCGCCCTTCGATACCCAGTAATCCACCCGGTCGCGCTTCATCTCAATGCTGGCCGGATTGGTGCGGGGATTATAGGTCCCCACGACTTCTACCGGACGGCCATTGCGCGCCCGAGCCTTCTCAATCACCACAATGCGATAGTGCGGTTGTTTACGCGCACCCATGCGCGACAGTCGAATCATTAACACGAGACGTATATCCTTGTTCCGGAAGAGTCCGGCGAGGTCAAGACAAACTATGATTATGCAGGAGCTTAGCCCGAAAGGCAAGCTTGTGTAGGGGCGGACGCATTTCGTCCGCCCCCACGAAGGCGGAGCCAGCGGTGCCGCGGAAAAAATTCTGATGTGTGCTTGAGTAAGCACGAAAAACGACGCTTCATTTCGGTTGGGGTGCAGTCCTAGGGTATCCCCCCTCCCCCCGGTGTACTGGAATCATCGAGCTAGCCGAAAATCTCGAAGTAATCTATGGTGCTCAATAGCTTATGCGCAAAATCTTGAGCCACAATGACTTAGGTCCTACCGAGCGATACTTGCTCACACTGCTTTCGCTTTGGCGATGATCTGCTTTTTGGATTTTGGGCGCAACGGCGGATGTCACATCGGGCTGTGAGTTTCGTCATAGTGCACAGGGGAAACTAGTGAAACGTCCCGTCAGTTCCCGCACTTGTGTCCCCGCATTTTCCCGAACGTCTGTTGCGTTCGCTTTCAGATTTTCTCCCGAGAGTTCTACCAATACGGTGAAACGTGGGTTGGGGGAACGAGGTATAGAAACAACTGTGGAGCGCCGCCTGGAAGGGGTTTGGCATACTTGTCGAAGTTCTTCCAGTAATCCGAGGGGAGGCGGACTTCACGATCACCGGGACGAATCGTGACGCCCCTCATGGGCAATCCTTCGGCCTCGACCGCCAAAATTTCGTGCCCAGGACCTAAATGCAATTTGGCGATTCGATCACACAGACTCCAGTTATAGGAGACTGCCATTTGGTGCCGTAACCACTCGAGACGATCGCCTTTCTTCCCGCCCGCTTGCCGCATCGATTCGCGAAGTAAATCTTCAGTAAACCAGTAGAAGCGGAGTTCACTAGTCTTTACCTTTGAGTTCCACAAGCGATACAGATGCCGGTGTTCGGGAGCTTTCAGTTCCAGCGCACGCGCCTTGGTCTGCCGGAGTGCAGCGAGTTGCTGCAATTCCAGCATCAGCAGATTCGCCCGCAATTTTGCATTTTCGGCTAACGAATTTCGTTGGTTGGCCGGAACGGCAGCAATGTCCCGAGGAAAGGGCCGGGCCATGCCGGAGAGGCGCAGCAATTCGCAATAATCAGGGCACTCAAACAGGGTAGGGTAGATCTTCCCACTCAGCAGAATCTCAAAGCCCTTGGCGACGTGTTGCCACATTGTCTATTCCATGCTCGAAGTTTGAAGCGTGAGCATACCTCCGTCGTCAGGCCCCGTCTAGGTCAAAGATGAATGGTTGGCCGCTCTATCTTGTTCTCCTGAAGTCAGCACAGCGGAGGGTGTCCCATGTCTGGCCGAAGTTGCTAGACATCGGAACCACAGACGTCTATGCCAAGTTTCTGAGGATTCGAAAATCGAGGCTGCAGTGAGCTTTGAAATCCAGTGAACGTCCCTTTTTCCATCGATGTCCAGGCAACAGAAAAATGGGGAACGTCCCGTCTGTCCTAGGTTCTCCGGGCATAGTCAGAATTCATTTCCGCGGCTACACTGGGCCTGCTACATCCATTGAGATTGCCTACTTTGCACCCGTGACCGGGCCCATGACGAAGATGGTGTTGCCGGACGGGTCGAGCAAGTCGAACGTCCTCGCGCCCCACTCTTCATTCTTTGGCGGTCGCAAGACGTCCACCTTCGAGCTCCATTCACGGTAGTAGCGATCGGTCTCATCGACTTGAAACGCGACACAGCCATTTCGACCGTGCCCTTTCATCGGACTATCCAGGGTTACTTCGATCGTTCCGCGCGCCACCCCAAGCAGTCCGGAATGGCCGTCCTCGGACACCTCGAACGTTACGTGGAACCCCAGCCGGTCAATGTAGAACGCTTTAGCCGCTGCGAGGTCTTCAGTTGGAAGAATGGGGATGGCTCTCTCCATGATTTCAAAGTATCACTCTTTCGGCGACGGTTCGAGAAAGCTGGGAAGACTGGGTAGAGACGAGACGTTCCACTAGCTTTCCGCCGTGCCTTGTGACGAATCTCACAGCCCGCTGTGACCTCCGCCCTTGCGCCCAAAGTAAACGCGCAGATCATCGCCAAAGCGAAAGCAGTGTAAGCTGGTATCGACCGGCAGGACCTAAGTCCTTGCGGTTCAAGATTTTGCCCCTAAGCTGCTGAGCCGCAAGATTTTGCCTGAGATGTTCCCATAACTCGATGATCCCAATAGACCAGGGGGGAGGGGGGACCCCAGAAGTGCGCCCATTCCCAAAATGAAACTCAGCTTTTAATTGCTCACTCAAACCCTCTAAGAGTTTTGAAAGGGTGCGGCTCTCAGCCGCACCGTCGAATCCCTAACAGAAACCAGGGCTTTATCCCCTGAGGTTCGATTCCAAACAGCAGATTTTTTTCGCGCAACGTTCTTTCCGCCGCCGCATTCGCGGCCAAAAGAAATCCCACCTTCCCATACTGACATAAGAAGAAGGTGGGTAAACACGCAGCAGAGCTAAGCACATCCGGTTTACGCGACGGCTTGTTCGTTCGTCCGATCAGCTTGGGCAGCCTTCTTTCCCAGGAACTTCAGCAACGCTGCATTCACTTCTTCGGCATGCGTCCATGCGACATTGTGCGGCCCGTCCTTGATCACTACCAGTTCGGCCCCTTTGATCATCTGAGCGGTGCGCTGTCCCGCCGCCGAGAAGGGTACGATCCGGTCTGCGTCGCCATGAATCACCAACGTCGGCACATCGATCTTCGCCACATCCTTTCGGAAATCCTCATGCCATGTTGGCACGCATGCGAGACTCGCGTACGGAGAAGCAATCGCGGCAGTGTTCCAACTCGCCTGAATGGCCTGCTCGCTGACGCGTTTTCCGAGGTGAACATCAGCGTTGTAGAAGTTTTTGAAGAATTCGGTGAAGAACGCGTAACGATCGGCGCTCACCGCTTTCTTGATTCCTTCAAATACCGCACCGTCAACGCCCTCCGGATTATCTGCCGTCTTGAGCAGATACGGGGGAACGCCGCCCATAATCACCGCTTTGCTGACGTGCTTCGTTCCGTGCTTTCCGATATAGCGGGCGACTTCTCCGCCGCCCATCGAGAAGCCAACAAGAATAGAATCCTTCAGCTTCAGGTGCGTGATCAGGTGATGCAGATCTTCGGCGAAAGTGTCGTAGTTGTATCCGGTTGTAGGTTGGCTCGATTTCCCGAATCCGCGCCTGTCATAGGCGATGACGCGATATCCAGCGTCGAGTAGGACTGGTACCTGTCTTTCCCATGACGCGCTGCTGAGCGGATAGCCGTGGATCAGCACCACAGGCTGTCCGGAACCGTGGTCTTCATAATAAAGATGGATGGAACTGGAATTCTCTTTTCCGACTTCAACGTAGGACATGGAGCACCTCCTGGTAATTGGTGAAACGGGGAAGTTAACTGATCGTGAACGCTGTGCTATTCAGTAGATGGTAAATCCCTCGGCGAGGTTTCGTCTTTTGGACGGTTTTTCACGACGTTCGAATCTCCTGCTAGACTCAAAGATTTGGGAGGTAGCACGTGCAGGCCGTCTATATTCTTTCCGCAGTCCGGACGCCCATCGGCAAGTTTGGAGGCTCGCTCGCCCCGCAGACCGCAGCCGACATGGGTGTGGTCGCGGCCCGAGCTGCAATCGAGCGCGCTGGTGTGCGTCCTGAGCAGATCGAGGAGACCATCTTCGGCAATGCCCGCCAAGCTGGAGGCGGACCTAATCCCGCCCGTCAGATTTCGGTTCGCTGCGGTGTGCCGCAGGAAGTTCCCGCGTACACCGTAAACAAAGCTTGCGCGTCGGGAATGAAGTCGATTGCGCTGGCCTATCAGGCGATTCTTCTCGGGGAGTCGAGTTGCATTCTTGCTGGCGGTACTGAGTCCATGTCTCGCCTTCCTTATTATCTCGACGGAGTGCGCTGGGGATATCGTCTCGGTAACCAGGAGCTCGTTGACGGCATGTATCGTGATGGATTCTTCTGCCCTCTGGCCAAGATGGTGATGGGAGAAACCGCCGAAGTCCTCGCCGAACAGTACAAGATCACGCGCGACGAGCAGGACGAATTTGCGCTCATGTCGCAAACCCGCGCCGCCCGCGCCATCGCTGCCGGACGTCTCGATGCGGAAATCGTCCCGGTAACAATTGAGGGCAAGAAGGGAACGACCATCTTCGCCCGCGACGAGCATCCGTTCCCTGATGCGAGCATGGAAAAACTGGCAAAACTGCCTCCGGTATTTTCGAAAACCGGAACTATCTCCGCGGGAAACTCTTCAGGTATCACCGACGGTGCGGCGGCCATGGTTATTGCCAGCGAACACTTCGTGAAGCAGAACAATCTCAAGCCGCTGGCCCGCATCGCGGCCGTGAGTTCCGCGGGAGTCGATCCGCGCACTATGGGAATTGGTCCCGTGCCGGCGCTCCAAAAGCTCGCAGACAAGCACAACCTCCGCATGCACGAATTCGGGCTGGTCGAATTGAACGAAGCCTTCGCCGCGCAGGTGCTTGCATGCGATCGCGTGCTGAACGTCGACCGCAACCGCCTCAATGTGAACGGCGGCGCCATCGCGCTGGGACATCCCATCGGCTGCACCGGAACTCGCATCACGGTGACGCTCCTGCACGAGATGCTGAAGCGCAACACCAAAAAAGGTGTGGCCACGCTGTGCGTCAGCGGCGGTATGGGTATGGCGCTCGCGCTCGAAAACGCGGTCTAGAATCCATGGCTGACGGCCCGCAATTCCGCGTCGCCAAAGCATCTGACGCCGAACTGCTCCTCGACTTCATGCAGGCGTACTACGCCTTCGACGGCCACGGTTACGATCGCGAAAAGGCGCGTGCCGCTCTCATCGCGCTGCTGCAGAATTCCGACTTCGGCTGTGCATGGTTCATTCTCGACGGCGACTCTCCTGTCGGATATGCAGTGCTCTGTTTTGGCTACAGTCTCGAGTGGCTGGGCCGTGATGCCTTCGTCGACGAGTTTTATCTCCGCGAAGACTATCGCGGTCGCGGCTGGGGACGAGCCGCGATGGCGTTTATCGGAAATGAGGCTCGGCGAGTCGGAATTCGCGTCCTGCATCTGGAAGTTGTTCAGCAGAACGCAAAGGCGCTCGAACTTTATCGCGGTCTGGGATTTCGTGAGCATCCCAGTACACTCCTCTCGAAGTGGATCGACCCCGACTCTTCGAAGCCTCCGCGAACGAACGGCCACTGAAAGAATTTACGACCTTTCAACTGAGCCGCTTCCTCTGCTATGCTTTGGCCGCTCTCCCCTGAGTGTCAACGTCGCCAGCTCCCCATGAACGATAAGGAGGTTATTGTGGGTCGATCAATGATCCGTTTTGGTTGTTTGGTGGTGTTCCTGGTTGCGGCTCATTTGGCTCTGGCGCAAGAGTTCTCGGCCGACGTGGTGAACCAGAAACAAGATAACGGAGGAATAAAGAAGATCTACGCAACCAAGGACAAGATTCGCTTCGAGGTCGAGGCGCGCAACGCCGCGATGGGACCTAGCGCACTCATCCTGGACGAGGCGCAAAATAAGTACATCGTCCTGATGGCGGAGAAGCACATGTATATGGACGCACCGCCGATGATGGTGCGGCCGTTAATAAACAAATTCTGGCGTGTGGACGACGTGAACGATGCCTGTCCCCAGTGGAAGAAAACGGCCGACCAGGCGGGAGTCTCCAAGAACTGGGGCAGCTGCACCAAGATCGGCAGTGATACCGTGAACGGACGCAGCGCAGTGGAGTACGAAGGTCTTTCGAACAGGGGCGAGAAGAGTCATATCTGGGTGGACACGAAGCTGCATTGTGTCATCAAAACGGATGCCGGCCCCGGTGGCATCGAATTGCGCAACATTAAAGAAGGATCGCAGCCTTCCAGCTTGTTTGAGATACCCGCAGGCTACGCCAAATTCGATATGGGCAGCATGATGCAGCAGCATCAATAACAGAACTGTCACGCGGATCCGGTACCTGGTCCGGGCGGGTGTAGTCCTTATTTGCGCCTGGATATCCCGGCCACTATACTCATTCCAGAATTCTTCTCCGGAGCAGTGATGCCCCTATCCGCAGTGATCGTCGATGACGAGCAACTTGCCCGCGACGAGCTTGCCTACCTCCTGAAAAATGCCGGCGAAGTTAACGTGGTGGCCCAGGGTAAGAATGGCCTGGAAGCGGTCAATCTGATCAAGGAGCATAACCCTGACCTGGTTTTCCTCGACGTGCAAATGCCCGGGCTCGACGGCTTTGGAGTAATCAAGAAACTACTCGACAAGAAAGTCCCGCTTCCGAAGATTGTCTTCGCCACTGCCTTTGATCAATACGCGGTAAAGGCTTTCGAGGTGAACGCGGTTGATTATCTGCTGAAGCCGTTTGACAAGAAGCGCGTCGCGCAGGCCATCCAAAAGGCCCGCGTCCAGCAGGATGCGAATGCCAATCCCGGCGAAAAGTTCGAGACCCTGGTCCGGATGCTCGAGTCCCAAAAGCAACCTGCCTCAAAGGTACTACTCAAGGCCGCCGGCCGCATGTTTCTCGTGGACCAGAAAGACATCTGCTACGCGTGGATTGAAGACGGCGTGATCACAGTCGTGACTGCGGGCACAGCAGGAATGGAGGGCCAGTCCAACTGCCGGACGCTGGAAGAGTTGCTGGACAGTCTCGACACGAACCGTTTTTGGCGGGCCCACCGCTCGTACCTGGTGAACATCAACCGTATCCGGGAAGTCGTGCCCTGGTTCAAGAGCTCGTACCAGTTGCGAATGGACGACAAGAAGCAGACTGAGATTCCGGTCAGCCGCGCTCAAACCAAGCGGCTTCGCGAGCTCTTCGGACTCTGAACCCGCCCGGCGCTCCCGCTCCACCTCCCACTCACCTAGCGCTGCCGGGGCCACGCTTTGCGACTGCCGAACGCGAGCGGCAGTCCGCACTCGTTCTGCCGTGTCCAACAATCCTTCGATCAGTCTTCCGGTGTACATAAATCTCCGCTTACAGACTTCTGCAGAAAAAAGCCGGAGAGTGGTGGTGAGAGAGATCGCCCCTCTCCGGCGTCGGGGGAAGGGCTTACACGGCCAGTGCCTCCAGGGCCGTGCGTCCCTTGATAACTAGCATTGGTCCGGCCAGTCGAATCAAGCGCTTTCTTCGCAGCGTACTTAGAAGCCGCGTCACGGTTTCACGGGAGGCTCCAATGCGCATCGCCATTTCTTCGTGGGTCATCGGCGTGGGCTTGCAGCTTGCCTCAGAGTCTTCTCCTTCGCGAACCGATTGAGAGAGCAATAATCGTGCCAGTTTGCCGGCCGAAGAACGCGTCAGTACCAGATGATGGATGTCGCGATAAGCGGATTGGTCGCCGCGGCTCAGGCACTGTGCGGCATGCAGTCCGATCTCGGAGTGGCTCTCCACAAGTTCCAGAAACTGCTTGCGATCGACAGAGTTCAGGTGACACGGGGTCGCCGTCTCAGCCGTCGTTTCATAAGTCACGGCGGAGAGCGTCGCGCTTAACCCCAGCGCCTCCCCTGGTCCGGCAGTCTTCAGAATCAGGATTTTGCCCTCGCGCGACGTAGTCGAAAGGTTCACCTTTCCCGAGCAGACGATGAACACTCCGCGTGGAGTTTGTCCTCCCACGAACAGGATGGGCCAGCGGGCAGCACGCTTTTGTGGCTGGCTTTGCTCAATGACTCCAGCGTCAGCTGGGAAAACGCGCAAAAGCGACCGCTTTCGCATTCGGGACACTCGCAGCAATCTTCAATAGTGTCGAGTCCATAAGGCGCTTTCATTTCGTCCTCCGCTCGAGGTTGGCGCTTCACCGGGGGTAAGGTGTTTCGGCCAGCCCGATTCCGCCCAGATGGCGCGAACCGGAAAGCAGAGCCCGAGCGTGCGACCGCGTCTCACTAGGGGAGCTTTGCGAGGCCTTAAGGAGTTCCCAACCTGCGATCGGTTCTTCGCTCCTCTCCCATTCCATGTGACACGCGAAGAGGTAGAGCGGATCAATCTCTTGAGGGTGGGCCTGCGGTTTTGGTTCCGGCGCAGTCTGTGGTGATGCGACCTCGCGAGCGTCCTCGAGTATCGTCCACCTGATGTCGGGTTGGCTGCGATCCCCTACCGATCGGCATCGGCGCGCTCTCGGGAGCGTGACTAGCGGTTCTACACTGCGGCTGGAAACGCTTGCCGCAAACGTCTGCAACGTGTTTAGCTGTAACACAACTATGACTCCACCCGTGGCGGCTTGAGCCACCTCACAGGTCTGGGACTTTAGGATTGCGTCTTTCTGCTGAGGCGAGACTTGCAACCTCCGGCCAGAGGCAGACACTATCGCTTGTGCACGTGGCTTTCCGAAAACGGCACTACAAAGTGAGGCCGCAACGTCCCTGTTTCGAACGAGTTCCGAAATAGGATGCCGGCCTGAGATGGTCCGAGTTCTGCCGCTTCTTCGGCAGTCGCTGATTAGCCGTCACATCAGTGCTACCCCATTTTGCTTTCGGGGTCGGAATAGTCCTCCCGCTTGATACCCAGTCGCTGCATCTTTGACTGCAAGGTTGTCCTCTTCAAGCCGAGCCTGCGAGCGGCTCCTTCGAGCCCAGATAGAACTCCTCGCGCCTCTCTCAACACTCGGATGATGTGCTGTCTTTCTGCCGTATCGAGAGTTCGGTCGCCCTCCGCGGTTCGGGATTTGCTTTGTGCCCGTAATTCCGAAAGCGGAACTCGCAGAGCATTTCCCTCGCTCAGAATGACGGACCGCTCCATCAAGTTCTCAATTTCGCGGATGTTGCCCGGCCAATCCCATTGCATCAGGGCTTTCATGGTTTCCTTTGGAATGGTCTCGATATATCGGTCCATCCGACGCGCAAATTTGTGGACGAAATGGCGGATCAGCAAAGGGATATCCTCGCGACGCTCCCGCAACGAGGGCACACGGATCGGGAAAACGTTCAGCCGGTAGAAAAGGTCACTGCGGAATTTCCCCTGCGCGATACTTTCCGGCAGGTTCCGGTTCGTGGCTGCCACCACCCGCACTTTCACCTTGACCGTGCGGTTGCTGCCCAGGCGTTCGAACTCCTGATCCTGGAGCACCCGCAGCAGTTTGGGCTGCAATTCGGTTGAAATCTCACCCACCTCGTCAAGAAACAACGTTCCGCCATGTGCCAGTTCGATGCGCCCGATTTTGCGGCTAATGGCACCGGTGAAGGCGCCTTTCTCATGCCCGAACAATTCGCTCTCCAGAAGGCCGGTGGGGATCGCGGCGCAGTTAACTTTGATGAACGGTCCATCCTTGAGGCGGCTCATGCGATGTATCGCATGGGCGACCAGTTCTTTGCCCGTCCCGGTTTCCCCCAGAATCAGCACGGTCGCCTCACTGGCCGCGACGGTTGCGACCTGGTCGAGCACCTGCCTAAGTGCGGCACTGTCTCCAACGATTTCAGGAAACTGCCCTTCGGACCGTGTGTGTCCCTCAAGGTAGCTTCGCTCCTCTCCCAGCCGCTGCTTGAGCAAGTCGATTTCAGCCGCGGTGCGGCGGTTTTCGATAGCTACGGCCAGCTGGGTTGCCACCTGATTGATCAATTGCACGTCTTCCGAGCGAAATGCATCCGGGCGCGTGCTTCCCAGAACTACAACTCCTAATGCTCCTTTCAGACGCAGGAGTGGCACACAGCAGAGGGATTGAAGTCCCTCCGCCAGCAGACCTTTCGCGACTTCATCATCGAAGCCCTGCAATTGCTCCTGCGAGAAGATCATCGGCTTTTGTTCTCGCATCGACCGCCCGACTGGAGTTTCGCTCGGGCTGACCTGTACGGCGGGCATCAGGCCTTTGCTCAGCGGAAAGTCCGTTGCCTGGTATACAAGGAGCCCAGTCCCGGCGTCGTGCAGTGCAAACGTCACAAACTCCTGGTACAGCACACGGCGAAGGCTAGCGGAGACTCTGGGAAAGACCTGCGCGACATCCCAGTTCGACGAAAGCAAGCTGGTTACATCGGTCAGCATCTGCAGCCGCTTGGTTTCCTGGCGCAACTGCCGATCAAGCTCTTGAACGGACTCTTCGAGTACTCTCGGCGCCGTTACCTCGACCACAACCGCCCCAACCCTGCTCACCGCTCCTTGCGCATCCATGATCGGAAGATAATTTGCGATCCAGTGGCCGCTTTCCGTCCTTGAGGGGAGTTTTCCAGAGACCTCGAATCCCAGTGATCGCCGGATCTCGAGCACTTCGGAAATCTTCTTCTCTACCGGGTCGGCAACTTCTCCCAAAATCTCCCGCACCGTTCTTCCCAAGTGGTCCTCTGCAGGGACGCCGTTCATCCGGGCTAACGTTCCGTTGATTGCGATGTAATGAAGACTTGGATCGAGAATGCAGAGCCCCACATTCGATGCTTCGAAATAGGCAGAGGCCAACTCGTCGAGTTCGGTCAGAGCTTCGGGATGCTGAGATGAGACGAACATTCCGTCCGTCCAGGCCTTGCGTTCACTCATCATCGCCGAAGACCTCACCCGGCGGGTCTGCCTCTTCGTGTGCAGTCAGCCCACTATGAGTCTCCAGAGTGCAAGCAGCATCCGCTTGATTCTGATGCTGCCTCGTCGGGAAGCTTGTCCGCCCGGAAATTAACGCGATGAAGGCGTCGAGATCGAGCGAAAGCAGAACCGGGCGGAGGGAGCGCAGATCAAAATGTCGGAGAAGGTGATTGTGGCAACGGTAGTTTAAGGCTCTTCCTTGGCGGTGTGCGTGAGATGCGGACAAAAGCCCACAGCCGCGGGTTATCTGCGCGGAGTGCCTGATTGAGAGGTTCACTAGAGAAAAATACTCCTGTGACCGCCTCCCCCTCAAAAGGCAGAACATTCCTTTGTTTGCTTAATCCCCAGATTATACCCATGCCGTCAATAAGCAGACAAAAGTTCTGAGCGCTGTTCCATTTTTGTAAATTACAAACGGATTCTGTGCCGATGCTATGTGCATTCCCACAAACCAGTCTTCCCACCGGGAACTATAATTAGAAAAATGGCCAGGGGATGGGAGAGCAAATCCGTCGAAGCCCAGCAATCGGAGGCCAATGAAAAGCCTACGCAGTCGCGGCCCAGACTGACGACAGAGGCGGCGGCCCGTGTCCGAGAACGGGAGGCTCTTCGATTGTCGCGCCAGAGAGTGCTGCAGCAACTTGAGCGCGCCGCGAATCCGCGACATCGCTTACTTCTGGAAAATGAACTGGCGGATCTGGATCAAAAACTGGCCGCTATGACATCAAGTTAGAACGAACCCGCCCATTAGCGGTCACGTATAATAATGACTGTATGACAGCCTACGTCTACGTTTCTCTCAAGAAGAGCGTTCTCGATCCCCAGGGCAAAACGATTCACGGCGCCCTCAAGAAGATGGGCTACAAAGGCCTGGAGAGCGTCCGGCAGGGAAAATATTTCGAGCTCACGTTGGACGGAGGCCTGAGTCGGGAAGAGGCCCAGTCCGAAGTCGAACGTATCGCCCGCGAGGTCCTGACCAATCCTGTCATCGAAGAGTTCCGCTTCTCTCTGGCTGAATAAGCCCGGTCTCCGAGGTCGAAAATGTGCGGCATCGTCGGTTACGTTGGCAAGAAAAGTGTCGTTCCCGTCATCATTGAAGGTCTGCGGCGGCTGGAATATCGCGGCTACGATTCCGCAGGAATCGCAGTATCCGGCAACGGAAGTAGTCTTGAGGTTCGCCGCGCCGAGGGCAAGCTGCGAAATCTGGAAGAGGCGATCCGGCAGAAGCCGCTCCACGGCACCTACGGCATAGGCCACACCCGCTGGGCTACGCACGGCCGTCCCACCGAAGAAAACGCTCATCCCCATCGCGACTGCACCGGCAAGATTGTGGTTGTGCACAACGGGATCGTGGAGAACTATCTCAGCCTGAAGAAGAAGCTCACTGAGGAAGGGCACACGTTCACCACCGAAACCGACACGGAAATCATTGCACACCTCGTCGAGAAGTACTCCACTGCATCCGGCAACGGTCATCGCGTATCCTTGGAAGATGCAGTTCGCCAGACGGTGAAACAGATCTCCGGTGTGTTCGCGCTTGCTGTGATCTCCACCGATGAGCCGAATAAGATCGTCGCCGCGCGCAACGGTCCGCCCACAGTTATCGGCATGGGCAATGATGAATACTTCGTCGCCTCCGATGTGCCTGCGCTTTTGCAGCATACGCGCGACATTTTCTTTCTCGCCGACGGCGACATGGCCATCGTTACTGCAGATGGCGTGCAACTCACGGATTTCAACGGCAAGCCTGTAGTCCGCCAGGTGCAGCACGTCACCTGGGATCCGATTCAGGCGGAAAAGGGCGGCTTCAAGCATTTCATGCTCAAGGAAATTTACGAGCAGCCGCGCGCCGTCCGCGACACCACCCTTGGCCGGGTTTCGCAGGATACCGGACACATATTCCTGGACCAGATGGACATCACGGACGCCGAGTTTCGATCGGCGGAGAAGATCAACATCCTCGCTTGCGGAACCAGTTGGCACGCCGGGCAAGCTGGTAAGTTCATGATTGAATCGTTGGCGCGTGTGCCCGTGGAGGTCGACTATGCCAGCGAGTGGCGATACCGCAATCCCATCGTCGAGCCCAACACGATTACCCTGGTGATCTCGCAGTCGGGCGAAACTGCCGACACCATCGCCGCGCAGCGGGAGGCGAAGTCGAAAGGCTCAAAGACGCTTGCCATCTGCAACGTTGTCGGTTCGATGATCACGCGAGAGGCGGCGGGAACGATCTACACGCATGCGGGCCCTGAGATCGGTGTCGCTTCCACTAAGGCGTTTACCGCACAACTGACCGCCTTGTACATCTTCGCGATGTATCTTGCGCAAGTGCGCGGCGTCATGCCTCTCGAAAAGTCACGCGCCGCCATGCTGGAACTTACCCGCATTCCCGCCAAGATCGAGAACATCCTCACTCATGACCCAGCGTGTGACGAACTGGCCAAGCGCTATCAGAAGGTCCACGATTTCCTTTTCCTTGGCCGCGGGATTCACTACCCGATCGCGCTCGAAGGCGCATTGAAGCTGAAGGAAATTTCCTACATCCACGCCGAGGGATATCCCGCCGGCGAGATGAAGCACGGGCCCAATGCTCTCATCGACGAGAATTTGCCAGTGGTTGTGATTGCGACGCGGGATGTAAACAACCCTGACGCGGTGTTGCGCTACGAGAAGACCATCTCGAACCTCAAAGAAGTGAAGGCTCGATCGGGAGTTGTCATCGCTCTGGCTACGGAAGGTGACGAGGAAATCAAGGAAGCGGCGGACCACGTTTTATACATTCCATCCGCACCCGAGGAACTCTCACCCATCCTCGAAATTGTTCCCTTGCAGTTGCTGGCCTATCACATCGCCGTGCGGCGAGGCTGCGACGTGGATCAGCCGAGGAACCTGGCGAAATCGGTCACCGTGGAATAGCCCTGAAGCATCGAGTGTAGCGCCTCGGAATCGGCGAGCAGGTCAAAGACTTTAACCACAGGGGGCACAGAGGATCACAGAGGAAACAGTCGACTCATAAATGTCGATTTGTTTGACGCACTGCACTAGTACTCTGCCGCTTCGATGTCGGTGTGTTTGAAGTCAGTTCCCTTGAAAAGCAAGGGTTCGTCCATCTCCTTCGCCAGCGCATAGGCGAAGCAGTCCCCGAAATTCAGATCAGCTTTGTGGCGTCCTTTGCCAAAATCCCGGTACGCCTGCCGGGCGATCTGAGCCTGCTTTGCAGTGACTGCCTCCAGGACAGTACGGGACAATCGAAAAAAATCGTCGAGTCGTCGTGAGGCTATCGCGTCCTCAGACCGGTCGATGATGATCGACGCTTCGACATAGCTCGCTGCAGAGATGCGGCACGGTTGCGACGACTCAATGGCACGGGTGAAACGCGAAGCTTCCGGTTCCTGGCGCAGCACCGCGACTACCACAGACGAGTCCAGGATCATTTCGGCAGTCCATTCTCGTCATAAAGTAATTCATCGACGTCCATCGATTTGTAGGGTTCTTTCAAGTGAGATGCGCAATCTTTTCCAATCTCCATCAGGCGTTCAGCCATGCTTGTGCGGGAACTTCCGCGAACTCTCTCCAGCCGTTCCCGAACCGCCTCGTTCACCGCTGCGGTCAGGCTCTCCCCGGTCAAGCGTGCCAGTTCCCGCGCCATGCGGTGAGTCTTTTCGTCTTTGATATTCAAGCTCATGGTACCATTCTACCTCTACGAGCTACCATTCTACCATACCAAGGCCCTGCTCGGGATTGGTTCTTGTTTAAGCACTTTCAGTAAATATGTACTCGTGCTGCCCGTCGCGAATGACCAGCACGCGTTTCCCGGAACGTTCCCCGACCACAAACTCAAATCCATCTGTCCCGGGATCGATAGTGATAAACGATGTCGTTCCATCGTCGTTCTTGCGCGAGGCCACGTTGCTCTTCCACTCCCCAAGGTCGAAAATAGTAGCCGCGTTACTGGATCGCACCTCCAGATCGCCGAGTTCCTTGCTTGAGTAGTGCTTGGCCAAGTCAGCTACCATGTCGGGTGCTGCCGGGACAACCAGTCGCTCACGCTCCTTCGCGAGTTGTGCCTTGTGCGCTGCCGCGCGCGAAGCGATATCGGCCTCAGCTTCTGGTTTTCCATCAAAGAGAATCTCCAGCAGGCGTCGGCTGAATGGACCCTCCAGCATGCCGCCGTTGTCGGCGTTGGTAAGCAGCACAGCCCCGACGCCGTACTCGGGTAGCGCCCACCAGTTGCTCTTGAACCCGGACATGCTGCCGCCGTGACTCACCACCTGAACTCCATAAGTATGGTCGGTGATCAGGCCCATTCCGTAACTCGCGTCTTCGCCGAGTTGAACCTGCGGCGCGCGCCGCATCAGCAGGTTCTCCGCCGATACGAGGCGCTTGCCGTTGGGCAGCTTGCCCTGTGCCAACTCAAGTTGTAGGTAGTGACTGAGGTCTGCCGCCGAGGTCCAGACTGCGCCCGCTGGACGCGCCGGCAGAATCGAATAATTAATGTCCATACTGGCGACGCTAGGCTTCCCATCTATGTCATCGCCGTGCGGTGTCGCATGATCTCCCGCCAATGCCTTCGCATAGTCGAAGGTCGTCGACTTCATCCCCAGCGGATCGAAGATCATCTGCTGCATCGCCGCGTCATAGGCCGCGCCAAGTTCGCGGTCCGGATACACGATGTGTCCGCCGATATAGCCAGCGGCTGCCGCCATCAGATTGCTGTACTGAAAGACCTCGCCGAACTTGCTCGTGGGTTGCATCGTGCCGAGCAGAGCTATCTCAGATTCCGGAGTGGCGTTCTTGTATTCGAAGAGCCATTCCATGTCCTGCCGGGGCAATCCTGTGCAGGCGCAGATCAGGTTCTTAATCAGGACCTTCTTCGTCGTGTCGGCGTCGCCTAGTTTGAAGCTCGGGTAAACCTCAATCACCGGCTGATCCCATTTCAACTTCTTCTGGTCCACCAGTTCAGAGAGCAGCAGCGTGGTCATGCCTTTGGTATTCGACGCCGCCATGAACACGGTGTTCTCATCCACCCGCTCAGGCTTGCCGAGTTCACGCACTCCGAATCCGCCTTGATACACAACTTTGCCCTGATCGATCAGCGCGATCGAGATGCCTGGAATCCCCAGTTGCCGCATCGAACTCTCAACGAAAGCGGTGAGCGTCGCGACGCGCTCTGCGTCCAGTGGGTGAGCCTTGCGTCCCGCGAACGACTCTCGCTTGTAGTTTTTCGGACGCAGACTCTCGAAGACCAGTCCCACCGCAGCCGAGCGCTTCTCCACTGTGGGGTCGGTGCCATCCAGGATTGCCACCGTCCACGAACTTCCAGCCCGCAGTGCGAGCGCCTCCACCGCTGCTCTCTCGTTGGGCGAGGTTTCGTAATCAAAGACCTGCCGCTCATCCCAGCCTTCTTTGGCGGGGCGAGGAGTGACGAGCTTTACGGGACGCTTCGACTCCGGCTTGTAGGCCGCCCAAGCTGCCGTCACGGCAGCCGCCGCATCTCCGGCTGGTGCGTCGAAGATGACGATGTGCGTATCGGTTTCCGGTGGTTCCAGGATGACGAGGTTCTTTCCGGTCACGATCGACCATTCCTTGGGAACCTTGAACGTCGCCCCACCCGGCGTCACCCGCGGAGTATCGGCGGATACCCGCTCAGGCGCGCTCTTCGCTTGTGCTCCGTTCCACAGGTCGGTTGAAGATGCGGCTTGCAGAAGGAGGGTCGTGTGAACCGCGATGAGAACGGCGAGGGTAACGAAGGCGGAACGAAAACACTTCATGATATCTACCTTTCTAGTGCCCTGAGTCGGTAGTTCATTAATCATTGCGCTTTGATAGGGCACGGCTGGTGCCGTATGGCTCCCTGAAGAATTGGGCTTTAGAGTGTGCGTGAGAGCGCGTGTCGTCCCTACGGGACTCGCGCATTTGTTCCACTTTACCCGGCACTTTCGTGCCGGGCTTTCATATCTCGCCGCTACGCGGCGGGAGTTTTGGTGGTGCTTGCTCCACCGCTTGGGTTCAATGGTAGCTCTCACGCAGTCTCTTCCGTGCCGGGCTTTCATATCTCGCCGCTACGCGGCTGGAGTCTTGGTAGTGCTTGCTCCACCGCTTGCGGTCAATGGTAGTTCTCACTCAGTCTCTTTAGCCCCGAGGTCACCGAGTTTTGCCATCGTCATGGCTGCCATGGTCTCCAACCTGCACCACAAACGGCACCAACAATAACGCGGAAGGCAGAACTTGTAAAACGCCTCAGGACGACGCCCGCGTTGCGGCCCTGAGTTTCCACGTCGCCGCCGCAAGCGCAGCCAGCGCAACACCCCAAATGGCGAATGCAGTATCCACCACCCATCGCGGCGCGGCCCCGACTCTGCGCAGCAGGAACGGGAAGAAATTCCATGTTGAGATATGCACGTAATCCCACTGGTCGTAACCCATCTCGTCCGTGTTCAGACCCCAGGCGTCCATTTTCCCCAGAGCGAATGCCACGATGTTCTTGAAACGAAGCGCGATTACAAACGTCGGATGCCCCAGCGTTTCCATCTGATAAATCTCCAGCGGGAGCCAGAACATCAGCGACGCAAGTTGAACGACGAAGCTGACTCCGATGAGAACCATCGCCGCCGCCCACATCCATCGACCGACGTTTGCCCGCTGTTGCAGCAGGAGAGGCACGGCGAGCAGCGCGACCATCTGCACTGCGCTTGAGACGTAACGGTCGCCCCAGGCGAAGTCTCCCGCCCAATATGAATATCGCGCATAGAAGCAGGTATAGCCGACGAGCAGCAGCAGGGAACTTACGACGTAGGCGCGGACCAGGCCTTCGAGTCTCCGCCACGACAGCACAATCAGCACAATAGCGAGCACAATCAGCGGATCAAAAAGAAAGATCGACTTCTCCGGCTTAAACAATGCCCCGAGAACTCCCTCATGTAAAGGCGTGCTCCACGGGAAGTTCGCCGGCAGCGTGGGGTCCTGCGCCCGCTGCTCACGCGCAAATATCGGCAGATAGGTCTGAGTAAACGAGCCGAAACGGTAATAGCTATAGAGCCGCTCGATAACGGCGAAGAAGGCATACACCGGCAACGCAACCTTACAGTAACTCACGATCCTCTGCGACAACTCCCGTCCTCTCACGCGCTCAAACCAGAGCACCATCAGCAGGAAAATTCCTGCCGCCATCACATCGATCCCGGTGGTCACGCGAGTCAGCAGATTCAACCCCAGCGCAACAGAGCCAATCCACAACGCCCGGCGGCTTCCGCTGCGCAGCCACTTGTACTGATAGGACAGCCCGACCAGTGTCAGCAGCAGGATGTAATTGTTCTCCTGCATGTTTTGCGTGTAGTGCAGGTGCGTAGTGCAGAACATCAGGGCCAGCACCCCTGCGACGGCTTCGTTCACTGTGAATTGCAATTGACGCAAGAATCGGAAGACGATCAGTGCGGTCAGCACATTGATCAGAATGTTCGTGCTGTAGCTGACGATGATACTGCGCACCGCTGGATCGTCCTGATACTGCGAAAACATGTGCCAGTTTGACACCCAGGTCGCAACAATATCCGCCGGCAACATCAGCAGAGACTGCCCAATGCCGTACCAGCTATAGATCTTGCCGTCGCGGCCATGCAGACCGAACTCGGGATACTCGTTGGGAAATACCTGCGGCTGCGACGTCCACAGCCAGTGCGTGGTTTGCAGCCGGTGCATCGTATCGGCGGTGCCCAGTTCGCCGGATTGGACGACGAACGCAAGCAATCCCGCTACAAGGCACAACAGGAACAAAGGGTCTCGCAGCCACCGCTGCAACCGTGAGTTCATCGTTCTGGATGGTAATACAAAGCGGGCGTCGACCTTAGACCTCGGACCTCAGACCTAGTTCCCCAGAGATGATGTCGACAACCTAGCCGAGGTCCGAGGTCTGAAGTCTGAGGTCCGCTCCCTGACGCCCTCCACCTGAGGTATCCTGTTGCGGGGATTTTCATGCCTTACTGTTCCTTCTGTGGCACAGCGCTGGCCGCAGCGGATGTTCGCTTCTGCTCCGACTGCGGCAAGCCGGTATCCAGCGCGAAGACAACGCCGAGCCCGGACGATCTCGCAACCATCGACTACTCGGCCACTGCGACCTCGCCCCTGCCGCCGCGGCCGCCGTCGTCATCGTCTCAGCGGTCTTCCTCCCGGACCTCTGCTTCGATCGATTACCTCGTCAGCGAGGGACGCTTCCTTCCCGGCCGCCTCATCGCGGGGCGCTATCGCATCATCTCGCTGCTCGGCAAAGGCGGGATGGGCGAAGTCTATCGCGCCGACGATCTGACCCTGGGCCAGGCCGTCGCTATGAAGTTCCTCCCCGAAGAAGCGACCAGCCACGAAGGGATGCTCGAGCGCTTCAAGAACGAAGTCCGCATCGCGCGCCGCATCTCGCATCCCAACGTATGCCGCGTTTACGATGTCGGTGAAATCGATGGCGCCAGCTTCTTCACCATGGAATACGTCGACGGCGAAGACCTGGCTTCGTTGCTGCGTCGCATCGGCCGCCTTCCTCAGGACAAAGCCGTCGAGATCGCCCGTCAGATCTGCGCCGGCCTCGCTGCCGCCCACACCAAGGGAGTTCTGCACCGCGACCTGAAGCCGGCCAACATCATGCTCGACGGTCGTGGGCAGGCCGTCATCACCGATTTCGGCCTTGCGGGGGTCGCCGACGATATCCGTGGTTCTGAGGTCCGCAGCGGCACTCCTGCCTACATGGCTCCCGAGCAGATCGAGGGCAGGGAAGTCACGATGTTGAGTGATATATACGCGCTCGGCCTCGTGCTCTACGAAATCTTCACCGGCAAACGCCCGTTCGCCGAAAAAGCAGCAGGCATTTTGCACGGCCACGACGATCGAACCCCGAGCCGCCCATCCTCTGTCGTCAAAGATCTCGACCCTATTGTCGAAAAAGTGATCCTGCGCTGTCTCGAGACGGAGCCTTCTTCCCGCCCTGCCAATGCTCTGGCAGTATCCGCGGCGTTGCCCGGAGGGGACCCGCTCGCCGCGGCCTTAGCTGCCGGAGAAACTCCATCGCCCCAAATGGTGGCCGCGGCCGGAGAAACTTCGGGTCTGCGTCCTGCAATCGCCATAGCCTGTCTTGCTACCGTCGTGATTGGCCTGACGATCGGCGCTTCGCTCACCATCCACTACGGTGCCCTGGAAAAGATGCACCTAGATCAGACCCCCGAAGTGCTGGCGCACAGAGCGCGGGAGGTTGTAGCCGCGGCCGGCTACACGCAAAAACCGGCTGATAGCGCTTTCAGCTTCGATTACGACACCGACTACCGCGATTACGTCGAACGCCACGATCCGAAACCCGTGAATTGGGATCAAATCATTGGGGCGCGTCCGATGATGCTCGAGTTCTGGTACCGGCAGAGCCCGGACCTGATGACGGCGAGTGACTACCGCGATATCGAGCTCACTCCGGGGATCATCGCGGAAGAAGATCCGCCGACGACCCTGTCGGGTATGGTCAATGTCAAACTCGACGGCCGCGGCAGGCTGGTGTACTTCCAGGCGATTCCGCCGCAGAAGGAGGCCGCAGCAGCGCAGGCTGTCGCCGCGGACTGGAGTCGCCTTTTCGCAGCGGCGGAACTGGACCCGTCCAAGCTGCAAACGGCCCAGCCGGAGTGGACTTCGCTGGGAATGAGCGACACTCGCGCGGCGTGGACAGGTGTGTGGCCCGGGACCAACCGTACATTGCGAGTGGAGGCTGCGGCGTGGCGCGGTAAGCCGGTATTTTTCGCGCTGATCGGGGAATGGAACAAGCCGTGGCGCATGATCACTCCAAAGTCAGAGGAGGAAAAAAGAAACCGCGCAGGCAACATCATTTCGCTCCTCGTCCTGATTGCTCTCCTGGTGGCCGGCGCCCTGCTGGCGCGGCGTAACTACCGCCATGGACGCGGCGACCGCGAAGGCGCGGTTCGACTGGCCCTGGTCATGTTCATTCTGGAGATGCTCCTCTTTGTGTGCCGCTCTCACTTCGTGCCCGGCTTCGAAACCTTCGGAACCACGATGCTCGCCATCGCTTCCGGTCTGCTGCTTGGCTGTATCGGATGGGTGTTTTACATGGCGATCGAACCCTGGATTCGGCGGCGCTGGCCGCAGGCCATCATCACCTGGACCCGTCTAATTTCCGGGCAGGTTCGGGATGCGCTGGTAGGGCGCGACATCTTGTTTGGTGTCTCCTTCGGAGCAGTCTGGATCATGATCGTCGAAGGGTCCTACATTCCACTGGCGCGGATCGGGGCATCGCCGGCGCTTAGTGCGACCTCTTATTTGGTGGGAGGACGGCAAGCGCTGGGACAAATCCTGATTCAGATGCCGACGTCAATTTTCGCCACGCTGCAGTTTTTCTTTATGCTGCTGGGCTTGAAGGTGCTGGTGGAGTTCTTGTTTGGGCTGGTGAAGATCAAAATTGTGCGTTCCGACTGGATTGCCGGAGTTCTCTTTCTCGTATTCTGGGTCGGAATGCGGTCTCTGGGAAGCACACACCCGGCCGTCGACATTCCGGAACTTCTTCTGATCTACGCTGTCCTGGTGCTGATCGTCCTGCGATTCGGACTGGTGCCGCTGGCGGTTGGAGCCTTCACCGTGGACATGCTGGCCAACGTCCCCTTCACTGCTGACCTTTCCGAGTGGTACGTGCCGTCGACGCTCCTCGCGCTACTCAGCGTCGTGGCGGTGGCGGGATGGGGCTTCTACCATTCTCTTGGCGGTCAGGCGGTCTGGAAGGTGGAGATGGAATAATCCGCTGCACCGTCTTTTCTGATGGGTATATTTCTCGCACGGTGTGCGCTCGAAGTGGGGGTTCCGGACCCTGAACATCGTTGAGGTACCCGCTGGATACGAGATCAGCGACCTGCGCAAGAACCCTCTGATTTCGCGGTAGCCGGTCCGGTTTCGGCTGCCCTAAACTCCTGCAACCTCACGTACTCCAACCTCATCTAAACCTTGACAAGGATCCACTCAAGTCCTATCATGTGGCTGATATAAAAGCACTTCTGGGCAGAAAGTCGCTGTTGATAAAGGACTTATCAAGTTTTAGGAGGCTTAAGGTTTATGGGCAAGATTATAGGAATTGACCTGGGCACCACCAACTCCTGCGTAGCCGTGATGGAGGGTGGCGAACCCAAGGTTATTGCCAATGAAGAAGGAGGGCGCACTACCCCGTCGGTAGTCGGATTTACCAAGACCGGCGAGCGACTCGTCGGGCAGGTCGCCAAGCGCCAGGCGATCACCAATCCCGAAAACACGGTCTATTCGATCAAGCGTTTCATGGGACGCCGCTACGACGAAGTCGGCGAAGAAATAAAGATGGTGCCCTACAAAGTCGTGCGTCAGGGCGACCACGTCGCGGTGCTGGCCCAGGGGAAGGAATACACTCCGCCCCAGATCTCGGCACTGATTCTGCAGAAGCTGAAGAAGGCTGCGGAAGACTATCTCGGGGAGAAAGTCACGGAAGCTGTCATCACGGTTCCGGCATACTTCAATGATGCGCAGCGGCAGGCCACCAAAGACGCCGGACAGATTGCCGGCCTCGAAGTGAAAAGAATCATCAACGAGCCCACGGCAGCCGCGCTCGCTTACGGGCTCGACAAGGGAAAGGACGAGACCATTGCCGTCTACGACTTCGGCGGAGGAACGTTTGATATCTCGATCCTCGAAGTCGGCGAAGGCGTCATCGAAGTCAAGGCCACCAACGGTGACACGCACCTGGGCGGCGACAATCTCGACCAGCGCCTGGTCGACTGGCTCATCGACGAATTCAAGAAAGATGAGGGGCTCGACCTGCGTGGCAAAGGGAACGAAATGGCCCTGCAGCGTCTGCGTGATGCGGCCGAGCGCGCGAAGATTGAGCTCTCGACCACCATGGAGACCGAAATCAATCTGCCGTTCATTACGGCGGATGCCAGCGGTCCCAAGCACCTGGTCAAGAAGCTGACCCGTGCCAAGCTCGAAGGCATGGTCGAAGACATCATTCAGAAGTCGGTCGGCCCGTGCAAGCAGTGCATGAAAGATGCGGGCGTCGATGCCAGCAAGCTCAACGAGGTCGTGTTGGTCGGTGGACAGACCCGCATGCCGCGCATCCAGGCGCTCGTCAAAGAGCTCTTCGGACGCGAAGGCCATAAGGGTGTCAACCCCGACGAAGTTGTCGCGGTTGGTGCAGCCATCCAGGGCGGCGTGCTCAAGGGCGAAGTGAAGGACCTGCTTCTGCTCGACGTTACTCCGCTGACGCTGGCGATCGAAACGCTGGGCGGCGTGGCAACGCCGATGATCCCGCGCAACACGACGATCCCGACCAAGAAGACGGAGACCTTTTCGACCGCGGCCGACAGCCAGACCTCGGTCGAAGTTCACGTCCTGCAGGGCGAACGTCCGATGGCGGCGCAGAACCGCACGCTCGGCAAGTTCCACCTGACCGGGATTCCGCCGGCGCCGCGGGGAGTGCCGCAGATCGAAGTCACATTCGACATTGATGCTAACGGCATCCTGAACGTCACCGCGAAAGACACGGCGACGCAAAAGGATCAGAAGATCACGATCACGTCGTCCTCTGGTCTGTCGAAAGATGAAGTCGAGCGCATGGCGAAGGAAGCCGACGCGCATGCGGCCGAAGACAAGGCAGCTCGCGATTCGATCGAAGCCAAGAACCAGCTCGACTCGATGGTCTACAACATCGAGAAGATGCTGAAGGAGCACGGCGACAAGATCTCCGGTTCCGAACGTGGCGACGTCGAAAACGCGCTGGCCGACGCCAAGAAGGCGCTCGAGTCGAATGACAAGGCGCAGATGGACAAGGCCCGCGAAGCCTTGACCACCGCTTCGCACAAGCTGGCCGAGCAGATGTACAAGGCTGCTCAGCCGCAAGGCGGAGCGCAGGGTGCCCCAGGTGCAGGCCCGACGCCAGGCTCTGAACCCCAAGGCGGCGACGGACAGGCTAAGAAAGACGAAGGCGTGATCGACGCTGAGTACGTGGACGTAGAAGACAAGAAGTAAGCTGTCAGCTGTCAGCTTTCAGGACTTGTCATCCTGAGCGAAGTGGGTGCTGCGCGATAGCGGCGCAGCATCCACGGAGTCGAAGGATCCCTACTTGAGACGTCGCAGCCAAGGGTAGCGATCCTTCGACTCCGTTGCCGCCGCTTCGCGGCCGGCAACTCCGCTCAGGATGTCACGATTTTGGGGACACAAACAGGGGGGAATTGAATTGGATTTCCAGGTAAACAACCAAACTTACTTTATCGACCTCGCCGATGAGGAGGGTAAATGGCTCGTCTTTGCGGAAACTCCGACGGGAGTGCGCCGCATCCCGGTCTATGTAGACGAGCCGGACTTCGAGGACTTGACCGTCGTCATAGACGATAAGGAGAGACGGAAGATTCTGAATTAAACTCGGTATGTCTGTCATCCGAGTTCAGATCGTGTTCAATCGTGTTCAATGGCAACCACCACAAAAAAAGATTATTACGAAACTCTCGGAGTGAAGAAGTCCGCCTCTACCGAAGACATTCGTAAAGCCTTCCGCAAACTCGCCCGCAAGCATCACCCCGACGTCAATCCCGGCGACAAGTCCGCGGAGGAAAGATTCAAGACCATTTCCGAGGCGAACGAAGTCCTCAGCGATCCCAAGAAGCGCAAGATCTACGACCAGGTCGGCTTCTACTCCGACAACATCGATCCGGCTACGGCGGAAGCCTACGCGCGGGCCGGACAGTCCGGCGGCGGATTCCCGGGAGGCTTCCCCGGCGGTTCCCCGCAAGGCGGCAATCAGGGCGGGGTCCATTTCGATTTTGACGGATTCGATTTTTCTGATTTCGTGAATAATTCCGCACGCGGACAGCCCACGTCCAGCGGCAGCGGTGGCGGCAGCTTCCGCGACATTTTCTCAGGAATTTTCGGTGGAGGCCGGGGCGCGGCCCAAGCCGACGAAGGTCCGGAGCCCGGCACCGACCTCGAGTACCAAGTCAACGTCCCCTTCTGGACCGCGATCCGCGGCGGCGTCATGCGCCTCAACATTACCCGCCAGGATGTCTGTCCCCAATGTCACGGCCAGGGGACGCTCGAAGCTCCGGGCAAGTGTCCCGAATGCAACGGCACCGGACAGGTCACCCAAACCGGTGGACGCATGAAGTTCAATGTCCAGTGCCCGCGCTGCCACGGAACTGGAAAGAATCTGACCACGTGTCCCACGTGCCACGGCGAGGGCACGGTCACGCACACAGAACCGCTTGAAGTTCGCATCAAGCCCGGCACTCGCGACGGGCAGCGTATCCGCGTCCCCGGGAAGGGGAACGCCGGAGCCCATGGCGGCGCCCCTGGTGACCTCTACGCCATCATCCGCACCGGCGACCATCCCGTCTTTCACCGTGACGGCGACGACATCTCGCTCACCGTTCCGGTCAGCGCAACTGAAGCGGCTCTGGGAGCGAAGATAGAAGTCCCCACAATTGATGGCCGGGCTCTGCTGAAGATTCCTCCCGGCACGCAGTCGGGCCAAAAGCTGCGCTTGCGGGAAAAGGGAGTCCCGTCAGCGACGAAAGAAGGCGTCCGCGGCGACGAAATCGTGGA
>DATMOO010000101.1:0-26714 GCA_035568275.1 Candidatus Sulfotelmatobacter sp. | reverse complement strand
ACGACCATGGCGACACTTTCCGAAGTTTTACAGACGATGTCTTCGCGGACGGCTAGAATCGAGCGTTGACGCGAAAGCGAGGCTGAATGCCAATTACCGAGCTGAGCATTGAAGACGTCATCCGCAAGGTTGGTGAAATCGGGATCATCCCTGTCGTGCGCGCGGCCTCTGTCGAAGAGGCGAACCGCGCTGTGGAAGCCATCTGCGCGGGTGGCATTCCGGTTGTGGAGATCACCATGACTGTTCCCAACGCGATTACTGTCATTCGCGAACTCGTGCAGCGACGCGGCGGAGACGTTTTGATCGGCGCCGGCACGGTCACCAATGCTGAGCAAGCGGAGTCATGCGTGCGCGCGGGAGCGCAATTCCTGGTGAGTCCCGGACTGTCTACTTCGGTGTTGTCGGTGGCGCGAGTCAACAACCGCCTGGCGATTCCTGGAGCGTTGACTCCAACTGAATTGATGAATGCGCAAGAGCTTGGGGCTCGACTGATCAAAATCTTTCCCTGCGGAAACCTGGGCGGGCCCAAATACCTGAAATCGCTAAAAGCACCCTTCCCTAACGCTCAACTGATTCCGACCGGAGGGGTGAATGCCGCCAATGCCGCCGAGTTTATGGCTGCCGGGGCGTATGCCCTTGGAGTCGGAGCGGACCTGATCGATGCCGCGGCGTTACGGGAAGGAAATCTGGAGAAGATCACCGCAGCGGCGAAGGAATTGGTGCAAGCCGTTGCTTCGGCGCGACCGGTAAAAGCTGAGAAGAAGGCTGGCTAGATCAGCCACTCTCACTGATTGACGCCGCTGGCCAGCACTCCGCCATCGACGGGCAGAATCACGCCGGTCACAAAGCTCGCGGCGTCGGACGCGAGGAAGACCGCCGCTCCGACGAGTTCCTCCAGTTCTCCAAAGCGATTCATCGGCGTGCGCATAATGACCTCGCGGCCTCGTCCGGTGCCCACAAGCAGCTTCTCACTAAGAGGTGTTCGGAAATATCCAGGAGCGATCGCGTTCACGCAAATTCCGTACTTGGCCCATTCGATGGCCAGCGATTTCGTCAAAGAAGCTAAGCCCGATTTGCTGGCACTGTAGGCAGCCACCTCGAAGAGGCCCAGGAATGATCCCATGGATGCGATGCTGATGATGCGGCCATATCGCCGCTCGATCATGTGCTTTCCGAAAACCTGACAAGTGCGGAGCATGCCGGTCAGGTTGGTGTCCATGATGCGGTTCCAATCTTCTTCGGCATAATCAACCGTTGGCGCGCGCTTTGTGATTCCGGCGGCATTCACCAGGATGTCTACCTTGCCAAATGCGGCTACGCAGGCTTGCAGTAATTTCTCGAGGGAACTGCGATCGGCCACATCGCACGTGATCCGCAACGATCTGCGGCCGAGCTTCTCGATCTCGTCGGCAAGCGTGTTTACGAGATCCACCCGGCGCGCGCTCGAGACGACGTCCGCGCCGCCCTCGGCGAGCCCGAGCGCCACCGTCCTGCCGATTCCAGAACTGCCGCCTACGACGACCGCAACTTTTCCGACCAAGTCCAGCTTCGCGTACATGGTTCCTCAATTTTCTAAGGCGAGTTGCAGGCTTACCAATTAAACATCGTCCCATCCAGCTTGCGATTCACCGGCAAATATGCGCGCTCGTACGGGAACTTCTCGCCCAGCTTTTCATGGTAATCGATGCCAAGTCCGGGCGCGTCGCCCGGATACAGATATCCGGCGTTGAATGAATACGAGTGTGGAAAAACTTCATCGGTCTCGGCCGTGTGCCGCATGTACTCCTGGATTCCGAAATTGTTGATGGAAATATCGAAGTGCAGCGCTGCGGCCATAGCTACTGGAGAGAGATCGGTGGCCCCGTGGCTGCCCGTGCGCACATGGAAAATCTCAGCCAGCGCGGCGATCTTCTTGAGGTGCGTCAGTCCTCCGCCGTGAACGACCGTCATGCGCAGGTAATCGATGAGCTGCTCAGTGATGAGAAGGTTCGCATCCCAGACGGAATTGAAAACCTCGCCGACGGCTAGTGGTGTGGTGGTGTGCTTGCGGATCAGTCTGAATCCTTCAGACAACTCCGCCGTCACCGCGTCTTCGAGCCAGAACAGATGATATGGTTCCAGGCTTTTGCCCAGACGCGCTGCCTCGATAGGCGTGAGCCGGTGATGAACGTCGTGCAGCAGATGCAGGTCGTCACCAAACTTGAGGCGAAGCGCTTCAAACAATTTCGGCACGTGCAGCAGATATTTTTCGGTGGACCACACGTTCTCAGCCGGCAATCCCTTTTCCGCAGGTTCGTAGAACATCTTGTCTTTGGCGACACCGTAGGTCGAGGGCAGCCCCGGAATGCCCGACTGGGCGCGGATTGCAAGGTATCCCTGCTGCTTATACTTCGCCACCTCGTCGACGGCCTCTTCGATATCGCGACCGTTGGCGTGACCGTAGACAAGGACTCCTGTGCGGCTCTTCCCGCCAAGCAAGTTGTACACCGGAGTGCTCAGCGCTTTGCCCTTGATGTCCCAGAGCGCCATGTCGACGGCCGCAATAGCGGTCATTGTCACCGGACCACGCCGCCAGTAAGCGCCGCGATAGAGATATTGCCAAATGTCTTCGATCTGCGAAGGATCACGCCCGGTCAGGCACGGAATAAGATGATCCGCGAGGTAGGATGCTACCGCCAACTCGCGCCCGTTTAGAGTTGCATCGCCTAGTCCGTAGATTCCTTCGTCCGTGAAAATCTTTAGAGTAACGAAGTTCCGTCCCGGTGAGCAGACGAATACCTTTGCATCGGTGATCTTCACGGCGTCTCCTTGACCGACCCACGAGTGTACCGAAAGCTCAGATTCGGCGCACGAGTCCCCGCTCCGTAGCCTCGTTGTTCCGCACTAGCAGCAGGACCAGGACCATTCCGATGAAAGGCACGATCCCTGCGATGATCACAATCGGATCGAAGGAGTGCGTCCCCATGGCCTGGCGCGAGTCAGAAACGTATCCGACTAGCTTAAAAGCAAGAATCGTGCCCACCCCGGTGCCGGTCCCGCCCAAGCCGCTCACGGAAGCCACCGATCCGCTCTCGAAAAGATCCGCGGGTAACGTGTTCGCCATGATCGTGAACCCTGCGTAGGTGAACGTAACCACGGCAAACAAGAAGGCGATGACGTACATGTTGGTGGTGAAGATCGTGAAAATCAGAAGAGTCATTCCGATCCCGCCGTAGATGACGGGGACTTTGCGCGCCCAACCGAGCGAGACTCCGCGCCGTATGAGATATCCGGAAAACCAGCCAGCAAAGAAGCTCCCCGCGTCTGCGGCGATAAACGGAATCGACAGCGCAATGATGCCGCTCTTTAGCTCGATCCCTTTCGCCACCAGATAGATTGGTAACCATTCGGTGATGAAGAAGAACACCGGGTCGGTAAAGGTTTTTGCGATGATTGTTCCCCAAGTCTGAGGCAATTTCAGAAGATCGAGCCAATGCGGATGAATCCCTTCTGCCTGAGCCTGCTTCGACTCACGCTTGTCCGCCAGGATCATCTCGCGCTCTTCCACGCTGATTCGGTTGTGCTCTTCAGGTGGGTAATACATTTTTCTCCACGCCATCAGCCAAAAAAAACCAAGCACCCCCGGCAACACGAACGCAGGCCGCCAACCCCAGTGGGAATAGATCCATCGAACAAGGAAGGGAGCGACTGCGGCGCCGATGGACGATCCACTGTCGAAGAGAGCCGTTGCCAGTGCCCGCTCGCGCTTGAGAAACCACTCTGACACCGCTTTCGTCGCGGCGGGCCAGTTCGCCGATTCCCCTGCGCCCAACAGAAAGCGAAAAGTCGCAAAGCTGTAGAATCCCTGAGCCAAAGAAGTCAGCATCGAAACAATCGAATAGCAGACTACGGTGAACGTAAGCCCGCGCCGCGTACCGACACGATCCATCATCCTGCCGAACACGGTTTGACCGATCGTGTACGCAACGCGGAAGGCAATCGCGAGATTCGCGTAGTCGGAATTCGTCCAGTGATATTGGAGCTTCAGATAAGGTGCGAGCAGGGAGAGCGTCTGCCGGTCGATGTAGTTGATGACTGTGGAGGCGAACAGCAGGCCGCCAATCCACCAGCGTAATGACGGAATTGGCTTCGGTGCATTTGCCATCAGATAAGTGCTTAAGTGTAAATCTCACTGCCGGCAGTACGATCGCAGACGCTCGCTGCGCTCACGGGGCGCACGAAGGCGTTCGCCCCTACGTGATCATTGAAGATTGCTCCGCAACGCCGGGCTCAGCAGCGACGAAGAATCCCGGTCCAGATAGATCGTTGCATTGGGATGTCGTCTCAGAATCGACGCCGGAGCCATCGGACTAATTTCTCCCTCAAGACACAACTTGACGGCCCGCGCCTTGCGCTGATCGGGCACCACAGCGATGATCTCTTTTGCCTTCAAAATCTGCCTCGGCGTCATCGAAATAGCTTGCTTTGGAACTTGCGAGATATCTGCAAACCAGCCCTCGCCTATCTGCTGCCGGCGGCAAGCCTCATCCAACTGGACAACGATGTACGGTTCCTCTGTCTCAAAATCCGCGGGCGGATCATTGAAGGCGATGTGCCCATTCTCACCGATCCCAAGAAACGCCAAGTCGATCGGCGCCGACGTCAGTCGAGTCGACGCTGCGCGGATGGCTAGCGACATATCGGCAGCATCTCCCTCCACAAAGTGATACTTCGTAATTCCGGTTTTGTGGATGACCCGTTCCAGCAGGAATTTTCGAAAGCTGGCCGGGTGAGTCGCCGGCAGTCCGACATACTCATCCAGGTGAAAGGCCTCCATCTTGCTCCAGTCGATCCCTGCCCTCGTTGTCAAGGCTTCCAGGAATTGAAGCTGCGAGTTGCCCGTCGCAAGAATGACCCGGCAACAATCCTGCTCTTCGATAGCACGCCGCATCGCCGCCGCAGCCTGCTCAGCCGCTGCGAGTGCGAGCGAAGCGCCATCGCCGAATAGCCTCACAGACAAACGGTTCGGATTCAAGTCTCCGCCCTTTCCAACCGCGGCGCCAATATCTGCACGAAGACCAGCGCCACCAGATAAGAAGTGCCAGCGAGAATGAAGATCGGCACATAGGATCCAGTTCGCTGCAAGATGTATCCCACCATCTTCGCGATGCCCATTCCGCCAATCGTCCCTAGCAAGGTCCCGAATCCGACTACGGATGCTACGGCCCCTCGGGGAAACATATCCGAAGCGAGAGTGTAGATGTTGGCTGACCATCCCTGATGCGCCCCAGCCGCCAAGGCCACGAGACAAACAGCAAACCATGCGTTGCTGGTTCGCGCAGCCAGGATAATTGGAGTTACCGCTAGCGCGCAGGCCAACATCGCTGTTTTCCGGCTGGCATTTACGGACCAGCCTCGCTTAAGCAGGCTTGAAGACAGCCAGCCCCCGCCAATACTCCCGACGCTGGCACCGCTATAAATCACGAACAGCGGCAGAAGCATGCCGGTCAAATCCAACTTCAGATTCCGGCTCAAGAAGTCGGGCATCCAGAACAAGTACACCCACCAGATCGGATCAGTAAACAATTTTCCCAGACCGACAGCCCAAGCCTGCCGCAAGGTCACCAGAGTCCGCCACTGAACTGGCGGCGTGGGCGGATCTGCAGGATCGCTCCGAATCAGGGCTAGTTCTGCGGGCGAGACGAGTTTGCTTTCCTCCGGGCGTCGATACAGAGCCCACCAGGCCGCCACCCATAGGAAACCCATCGCACCTGTGGCGATGAAGGCCATCCGCCATCCGAATCGCAACGTGAGCCATCGCACGACGATCGGCGTGACAATCGCACCAACATTCGTCCCGGAATTGAACACACCGGTAGCGACGGCCCGCTCTCGCTTGGGAAACCACTCGGCGACAGCCTTGATCGAGCCCGGAAAGCTACCCGCTTCGCCAATGCCAAGGCTGAAGCGAGCTGCGGCAAACTGAAAAATCGACCCCGCAGCCGCATGGGCCATTGCGGAAAAACTCCAGAACAGTACGGCCAGCGCGAATCCAACGCGAGTCCCGAGCCGGTCGATCAGTTTCCCGACCACCAGAGACCCGATGCCGTAGGCCAATGTAAAAGTGAAGATAATGTTGCTGTAGTCGATGTCCGTCCATCCGAGTTGCACCTGCAGAGTCGGCTTCAGCAACCCGATCACCTGCCGGTCCATGTAGTTCACGGTGGCGGCGAAGAACAGCAGCGCACAGATCATCCAGCGCACTCGCCCGGGATTCTGCGCGATAGCGTCCTGAAGCGCGTCAGGAGTCGATGTGGGGAATTGCGAGTTCAATGGATCCTGAAGACTTCGAAACTCTGCGCCGATGCTCAGCGCGAAGCGGAACTGATATATTCATCGCTTGAAAGACGCAGCTATGAAGGCTTTTCTCGACGAAAACTTCCTGCTTTCCAACGACGTCTCGCAGAGACTCTATCATCATTACGCCGCGCCGCAGCCGATTCTTGACTATCACTGCCACCTCCCTGTCAAAGACATCGCGGAGAACCGGCGCTTCGCCAATCTTTTTGAGATATGGCTCGACGGCGACCACTATAAATGGCGCGCGATGCGGGCCAACGGGGTCGCAGAAAGATACATCACCGGCGATGCACCTACCTACGAGAAATTTCTGGCCTGGGCGCGAACGGTTCCCTATACGATACGCAATCCGCTCTACCACTGGACTCACCTCGAACTGCAGCGCTACTTCGGAATCACCGAACTGCTCGATGAAACTTCCGCGGCTTCGATTTGGGAGCGTGCCAATGCCGCCCTCGCGGAGGAATTGACAGCACATGGAATTCTGCGAAAGTTCCGAGTAGAAGTTGTGTGCACGACTGACGATCTGACCGAAGACCTTTGCCATCACCGGGCGATCGCCAATTCCAGTCTGAATACCCGGGTTTTTCCGGCATTCCGTCCCGACAAAGCGCTGACGATTGGTACCCCCGAATTCTTGCCTTGGACTGACAAGCTCTCGAAGGCCGCGAACACCGACATCCGCAACCTGAATGGATTCCTTGATGCACTGCGCAAACGCCACGACGATTTCCATTCCGCAGGGTGTCGATTATCCGATCACGGGCTGGATTTCTGCTACGCCACTCCCTGTATCGAAAGGACCGCTGCCGCTACCTTCGAAAACGCGCGCAATGGGAGAGCGATCAGCGGTGGAGAGGCCGCGCAGTTTGCTTCGTTGATGATGTTGTTCTTCGCCCGGCTCGATGCGGAAAAAGGATGGACCAAGCAACTCCATCTCGGAGCTCTGCGCAATGTGAACTCGGCCGCCCGCAAGGTAATCGGCCCGGATACCGGGTACGACACGGTGGGAGATTTCCCGCAGATCCGTCCGTTGGCCGCTTACCTGGATTTGCTTGCGCGTGAAAATGCCCTGCCGCGAATGATCCTCTACAACAACAATCCTGCCGACACCTTTGCCTTCGCGACGTTAATCGGCTGTTTCCAGGACGGCCCGCAGCCGGGGAAAATTCAATACGGCAGCGCCTGGTGGTTTCTCGATCAGAAAGAAGGAATTACGGCGCAATTGAACGCGCTCTCCAATGTAGGACTGCTGTCCCGCTTCGTCGGCATGGTCACCGATTCGCGTTCGTTTATGTCGTATCCACGGCACGAGTATTTCCGGCGCGTTCTTTGCGACGTCATTGGCCGGGAAGTGACCGCCGGTGAACTGCCTGATAATGAAGCGCTTCTAGGACGCCTGATCCAGGACGTGAGCTATCGAAATGCACGAAATTACCTGAACCTTCCAGACTCAAATTCCGCGACCGATCAGTTAAAATAATCGCGAGCCGATAGTTGCGCTTTCCTGAAATTCCAGCTGTGAGAGGGTCGTAGTGCGCTTCGCGGGACTCATACCTCGGTGTTTCCATTTCCGATTCAATGCTCGCCTGATCCGTTTTCTCTTGATCTCTCTACCACTTGCGGGTGCAGCCCGGGCAGAAAATGCCGCGTTCGATCTTATCGGCCCAAAAGTTGAAGTCCGGGTTCAGCGCGCGGCCGCGACCTTGCCCATCGCAGAGGTTCCAAACCTTCAGCCTGGAGACCGTCTGTGGCTGCATCCTGATCTGCCCGACAGCCAGTCCGTGCGCTACCTGATGATCATCGCGTTTCTGCGCGGCGCAACCAATCCTCCGCCGGATTCCTGGTTTACGCGGGTCGAGACCTGGTCTCGCACCGTTCACGAAGAAGGAGTTTTCGTTACTATTCCTGAAGAGGCTGAAGAAGCCTTGATTTTCCTTGCTCCCGAGACCGGAGGCGCGTTCAGCACTCTGCGCGCGGCGGTTCGAGGCAAGCCCGGCGCTTTCGTCCGTGCGGCGCAGGATCTGCAGCAGGCCAGTCTCGATCGCCAGCGGCTGGAAAAGTACATGGACGTAGTTCGGGAAATCTATACCGCCGATCCCGAGCAACTCAAGGCGCACACCACAATGCTGGCTCGCAGCCTGAATATCCGGCTCGATCAGCAGTGTTTCGACAAGCCCAGTTCCCAACAGGTTCCCTGCCTCACGCAGAATACCGATCAGCTAGTGCTGGACGATGCTCACAGCCAGACGATGGTGGCAACACTGACATCCGGCCCTTCGTCGGATCTTCTGGCCCAGATCAGCGCCACACCCACCGCTCGCGGCGGATACTACAGTCCTTACATCGGCGCGGTCGTTGATGTGGTCCGGATCCTCGGCACTGCCCACACAGCGCAGTACCAATACATTCCGGCGCTGGCGTTGCCCAAGCACAATGAACTCAATCTGCGTCTGAATAATCCTCCATCGTTCCGCAATCCCAAGTCGGTCATCGTGATTGGTTTGCCGCCGGTTCGAACAGCTCCGCCTCCGCCGCTTCATGCGGTCGATGCGGCGCAGGTGCTGTGCGTCGGGAAGCCCTCGCTCCTGCTTGCTGCCGATGGCGCTCCGCTGGTGTTCGCAAGCGAACTCGCGCACGACATGGTTCTTCACGTGGAGGCAAAATCCGGCCATCCAATCGACCTCGAGGCTAAGCCGGATCCTGTGCTCGGAGGCTTTACCGTCGACACACATGCACTCGAAGCGGCTGATCTCGATGGTGAAGTCGCCGGCACCCTGCGCGGCCAATGGGGATTCCACAGCTTCGAGGGACCTCACTACCGGCTGCGCACTTCGCGTCCCGCACAGTGGACCGTGGCGTCAAAAGATGCCAGTGCCCTTATCATCGGGCGCGAGGATACGCTCCATCTCCAGTCGCAAGCTGCCTGCTGTGTCAGCGAAGTGAGCTTCAAAGACGAACAGGGAAAGATCTTTTCTTCCGACTGGAAGAACTCGAAAGCCGATGAACTCGAAGTGAAAGTCCCGCTGCAGAGAGCCACCGCCGGATGGCTCACCATGCAGATCAAGAAGTTCGGGCTGCATGAGGTCGATGAAATTCCTCTCCACACTTACGCGGAAGCGGCCCGGCTCGACACGTTCGGCATTCACGCAGGGGATACGGATGGGCTTCTAAAGGGCACTCGCCTGGATCAGGTCGCGAGCCTCGAATTCAGTGGAATGGAGTTCAAACCCGACTCGTTGACCCGTGCCAACCAACAGGACGAACTAAAGGTCACGACGGCGGATGCTACCGCCAAAACCAAGCTTCATCCGGGCGACCCCATTGTCGCGCACATCTCGCTCAAGGATGGACGCATTCTCGACTTGAAGAGTGAGGTCGATGCGCAACGCCCTGCGGTCAACGTCCTTACCAAGAGCATCCAACTTGATCCGTCTGGTCCCCCGGCAGTGCGGCTTGGCAGCCAGGAAGAACTCCCGCAGGATGGCCGCCTGAACTTCTTTCTAAAGACTCAGGTCCCGCAGACGTTTCCGGCCACTGAGAAAATCGAAGTGGCCACGGCCGATGAGTCTTTCCGCGTCCTGCTCAGCTTCAAGGAGGGCAATCTGACCATGCAGGACGCGAAAACGGTGCTGGCGGTTCTTGATCCCATGAAGCTGCTGGGACCTTCGGCTTTCGGTCCCTTGAAGATCCGCCCCGTCAGCGGCGATGGCATCAACGGCGATTGGCAGCCGCTCGTGAACCTGGTACGCATTCCCATGCTAAAGGCCGTTTATTGCGTACCGGACAAGCAGTGCACCCTGAGCGGCGACAAACTCTTTCTGCTGGACTCGGTCAGCGCCGACGCCGATTTCGCCAATTCGGTCACGGTTCCCGAGGGATTTGTGGAGGACGCGTTGGCGATTCCCCCTCCCAAAGGCAAGACCTTCTACATCAAGCTCCGGGATGATCCAGCAACCATCGATACCGTAGCCCTGCCTATGCCGCAACCCGAGCAATAAGCCACCAAGAGTCGTGTGGGGACGGCCGCCTTCGGCCGTCCAGCGAAGCGCAGCGAGCCACAAGGGGCATGGTTCACGCCACCGCGATATACTCCCCTGTCAATGGCCAACATCCTCTATGGAGTCAACGGAGAAGGCGCCGGCCACTCTACCCGCGCCAAGGAAGTCCTCACGCATCTGGTCAGCCAGGGCCACAATGTTCACGTCGCTTCGTTTGATCGCGGCCTGCAGAACTTGAAAGATAATTTCAACGTCACTGAGATCTACGGGTTCCATTTCGCCTACGTTAACAATCGCGTCCGCTACAAACGAACGATCGCGAAGAATCTGATGACGGTGCCGCACGCGGCGAAGAGTCTTTCGCTGCTCAACGCGATGGTGGAGGACGAGAAGATCAATCTCGTCATCACCGACTTCGAGCCACTCACCTGCCACGTCGGTCATAAGCGGGGCCTCCCAGTCATCTCCATCGATAACCAGCATTGCCTCACAAACGCTGTGGTCTCGTATCCAAAGCAGTACCGGAGCGACGCCGCCGCCGCCAAAATCGTGACCAGGCTGATGACGCCGCGTGCCAACGCTTACCTGGTCATCTCGTTTTTCACCGCTCCCATTCGCAAGCGCAACACGTTCCTATTCCCGCCTTTATTGCGCCAGCAAATTCTTGACGCAACTCCTACCGAAACCGAACACGTTCTGGTCTACGTGACCTCGCCCGCGCCGGCTTTGGCCAAGTTGCTGGGATCCGTCCGCTGCCGTTTTGCGGCGTATGGCTTCGGGCGCGAGGGCACCGATGGAAATATCGAATTCAAGAAGCCTTCCCTCGACGGATTCTTTTCCGATCTCGTCAGCGCTCGAGCGATCATCGCCAACTCAGGGTTCTCGCTCGTGACCGAAGCACTCCATCTGGGCAAACCCTATCTGGCCGTTCCCGTAAGCCATCAGTTCGAACAGATCTTCAACGCGTACTGGCTGGAGAAGTCCGGATACGGCGCGTACTGGGAGGAGTTGAACAAGGAGCGGGTGGAATCGTTCCTGTTTAACCTGCCCCACTATCGCGAGTCGCTTGCCAGCTATCCGAGGCAGGGGAATCAGGCTCTGTTGCGGAAGCTGGACGAACTAATCCGAGACTTCACAAAGGCTTAGCTGAGCTCCGCGCGAGTACGAAGGTAACTCGAATCGCCGCAGGCTCTTCGATACGATCTTCGGAGTACTCCGTGTCCCCAGACGGATCTGGGAGGCCTTTCGAATGCGAAGATTTTTCGTCCTATTAGCGGCGGGCGTTTTTCTGGGCTCGATGTCCTATGCCCAGGACCAGCCTGCCCAAGATCAGACGTCCGGGGCCCAAGATCCACCGCCCCCGGCTCCTACGCTCTCCCTCGGCGAGATCGCGCGCCAGGCGAAATTGAAGAAGCAGCAGAGAGAAGCCCAACTCAAAGCGAAGGAAGCCGCTACTCATGATGCGCAGGCTTCGGAGGCTCCACCAGCGCCTCCGGCGAAGACGGCTCATCTCATCACGAATGACGACGCTCCCGAGCGCGCTACTGTAACTCCGGTCTCGGCGCACCCGGCTTCCGTCCCAGCGGATTCTCAGGCTGACACCGGAGACCATCAGGCGAAGGCCGAGAACTGGAAGTCCCAGATCGTGAACCAGAAGAACGCGATCGCTGCCCTGCGGCAGGACATCAAGAGTCTGGGCGACTCCATCCATTTCGCGGGCGCAAACTGCGTTGCGAACTGCGCTGAGTGGAATGAGCGGCAACAACAGAAACAACAGGAAGTCGATACCATGAAGGCCCAGCTCGAGGAACAACAAAAGGCGCTGGAAGAGATGCAGGAATCCGCAAGGAAAGAAGGCTTCGGCAGCACGGTGTACGATCCGTAGAAACCAGGCGTCAGTCGTCGGACCTCAGATCTCAGGGCGTGATCCCCGTCTCCGGGGACATTCCCCACCCAAATTCTTGTCATTCCGACGAGCGAGCGTAGCGCGCCAGGAGGAATCTGCTGTTTCCCTCTTATGAGCCCAATCTTTTCCATTTTTCCCACTCCCCAAAACACCCGCCTCGTGCGAAATTAGTTCATGCCTCTCGTTGTTCGCCCCTCACCCATTCACGCCGTCGGCGTCTACACGACCACCGCGATCCGCAAAGGAACCCGCGTCGTCGAGTATGACGGCGAACGCATTACTCCGGAAGAAGCCGACCGCCGCTACGACGGAGCGTCGCGCACCTACCTTTATGGCCTGGAAGACGGCAAAACCGTCATCGATGGTGAAGGGCTCGGCGCATACCTGAACCATTCCTGCGATCCCAATTGCGAAGTGGACGAGATCAAGGGACGGGTATGGATTTTCGCCATCCGCGATATTGGCCCCGGCGAAGAACTGCTGTGGGATTACAACCTGTACGACGATGAAGACCCCGCCCCGTGCCACTGCGGTTCGCGAAAGTGCCGCGGTACTATGTACTCGCGCGAATGGATGGCTAAGATGCGCCGGCGTGAAGCCCGCAAGAAGAAACGCGCCCTGGTAGCATCTTTGGATGGACAGAAGAAACCTTCGGACTATGCGGTTCCAGCCATTGGGCTACAGAATGTAAAAGACGAGAACGAAAGCGCCGGGTAGCTCTCAAACGATCACTTAGTCCCGTGACGCACCTAAATCCCGATTACCTGTGCTCGGGCGCCTTTCCGTGCTCCCTCCAACCCTCGATGATCAGATACAGCACGGGAATAAAGAACAGATTCAATATCGTCGACATGATCATGCCGCCGAATACCGTGGTCCCGACCGAATGCCTGCCATTCTCTCCCGCGCCGGTCGCCACAACCAGTGGCACGACGCCGAGAATGAAGGCCAGGGACGTCATCAGGATGGGCCGCAAACGGATCGTCGCTGCCTGCACCGCCGATTCGACGAGCGGCACTCCACGCTCGCGTAATTGTTCTGCGAATTCCACGATCAGAATTGCGTTCTTGCTTGAGAGCCCCACCAGCATGACCAAGCCTACCTGGCAGAAAACGTCATTCTGCAGTCCGCGAATCCACTGTCCACCCAGCGCGCCCAGGAGTGCCATAGGGACTGCCAGCAGCACGATAAACGGCAGGACAAAACTCTCGTACTGCGCTGAAAGTGTCAGATAGACCACCAGAGTTCCCAGTCCAAATAGAATCAGTGAAGTGCCTCCGGCCTGCAACTCTTCAAGCGACAAACCAGTCCAGCTATAGGAAAATCCCTGCGGCAGTTTCGTGGCGAGATCTTCCATCGCCGCAATCGCCTGTCCCGAACTGTACCCAGGCGCTGGCGACCCGTCGATTTCGGCCGACCGAAACAAGTTGTAATGGCTGATCACCTGGGGGGTCGTGGTCTGGCTGATGCGGATCAGGTTATCGAGCGGAACCATGGCCCCAGCATCCGAGCGGACGTAGAACTGTTTCATATCTTTCGCCGTCGCGCGGAATTGCTTGTCCGCCTGCACATACACGCGGTAGGAGCGGTTATTGAAATCAAAGTCGTTTACATACGCCGATCCCATGAACACCCCCAGCGTGTCGGTAATTTGTGACAGCGGCACGTGCAGGCTCTTCGCCTTCTCGCGGTCAATCGTCACCAGGTACTGCGGATCGTTCGCTGTAAATGCCGTATACAGCCCCACCAATTCCTTGCGGCCGGCCGCCTGTCGCATCAAGCCCTGCGTCGCTGCGGCAAGTTCTTCCGGAGTATGTGCCGCCAGGTCCTGCACCACGAACTGAAAGCCACCGAACTGGCCTAGTCCTTGGATTGGCGGTGGCAGCGTCGCAAAAACGATTGCCCCCGAAACCCCAAATAGCATGGGGCGAACTCGGTTCACAATCGCTTTGGCGGAGTGCACTTCCCCCTTGCGCTGCGAATACGATTTCAACGGAACAAAAATTAGTCCCTGGTTCGCCGCCGCTCCTGCAAAGCTGAAGCCCGCCACGGAAAAAGTTCCTTGCGACTCAGGAACATTGGCCAGAAATTGCGATACCTGCGCGCCGATCGACTTCGTATACTCCAGCGAAGCTCCTGCCGGGGCCTGGATCACGATGATGAAATAGCCTTGATCCTCATCCGGGACAAAACCCGTCGGTACCCGCGTGAACACGAGATAAGTCAGCCCCAGGCCGGCGAAAAACAGCACCACCATGACCAGTTTGTATTCCAGCACGTGATGCAGCAGGCCACGGTACCCACGGGTGAGTAGGACGACGCCGTCGTCAAACTTTCGCAGCAACCACCACTTTTGCCGGTGGGAGTCTCGCAGAAAGATTGCCGCCAGCACCGGAGCCAGCGTAAGCGCGTTGAAGGCGGAAATGGCAATCGAAAATGCGATCGTCAGTGCAAACTGGCGAAACAGAATGCCGGTTGTACCGGGGAAAAACGCCACCGGGACAAAGACGGCAACCAGCACCAGCGATGTGGCGATGACGGCGCTTGTAATCTCGGCGGTAGCTGCTGCCGCCGCTTTGCGGGAGTCGTGTTCGCCCTCAGCCATGTGGCGCTCAATGTTCTCGATCACGACGATTGCGTCGTCAACGACCAGGCCGGTGGCAAGCGTGATACCGAACAACGTCAGCGTGTTGATGGAGAAGCCGAGCAACTTCACAAAGACGAAAGTGCCGATCAGCGAAACCGGAGTGGCGATGAAGTGAATCATCGTAGTTCTCCAGTCGCCGAGAAATATGAAAATCACCATGATGACAAGCAGGATCGCCGAACCTACGGTGAAGACTACGTCGCGAATGGATTCACCCACCGCGTCGGTCGTATCAAACGCAACTTTGTACTGCATCCCCGGGGGAAAAGTTTTCGAGAGCCGGTCCAGTTCGGCGATGGCTCGCCGGTCGACGTCGAGAGCGTTCGCAGTGGAAAGTTGAAGCACTGCGATGCCCACCGCATCCTGCCCGTTGAATTGCAGATCGGACGCGTAGGTCTCGGCGCCCAGTTCGGCATGCCCCACATCCTTCAGCCGCACCAGTGTGCCGTCGGAATTCGTCTTCAGAATGATGTTGTCGAACTGCGCCGGTTCGCTCAGTCGCCCTACGGCCCGCACGCTGACTTGGTAGTTTTGCCCTAGAACTGCCGGTTGCTGCCCCACTTGCCCGGCGGCGACCTCAACGTTCTGTTCCGAGAGCGCATTCACCACATCTGGCGCCGTCAACGCGCGTCCCGCCATCCGTACGGGATCCAGCCACAGCCGCATCGAGTATTTGCGCTCGCCGAAAATAAGTACATCGGCGACGCCCGGAATGCGCTTCAGCGAATCCCGCACGTACACGTCGAGATAGTTGCTCATGAACAGCGTGGGATAGTTGTGCTCTTTGTCCGAAAAGACAGCGGCGCCGAACACAAAGTTCTGCGATGTCTTCGCCGTCGTAATGCCCACCGCTTTAACCGCACCTGGCAGGCGTCCCTGGGCCGTGTTCACGCGATTCTGAATGTCGACGGTTGCCAGGTCCGGATTCCGCGTCAGATCGAACGTCACCAGCACCTGGCTCGTCCCATCATTCCCGCTGGTCGACGTGATGTACTTCATCCCCTCGGCGCCGTTGATCTGCTGCTCCAGCGGAATCGTGACCGCACTCTCGACCGTCTGGGCACTGGCTCCGATGTAAGCGCTGGTAACGCCCACCTGCGGCGGCGCAAGATTCGGAAACTGCGCAATCGGCAGCGAAGGGATCACCGCCGCGCCCGCCAGCACAATCAACAGCGCACAGACCGCCGCAAACACCGGACGTCGTATGAAGAAATTAACGAACATGAGAAATCAACCCTCGAAAACAGCACTTGGCACCTAGCAGTTAGCACTTAGTCCAAAAAAGTTTTGTGAGTTTCTAGCAGCCTTTGGTGGCTAAATGCCAAGTGCTATAGCAGACTCCCGGAATGTACCCGCAACTGGCCGCTAGCTCATTGGAACTACCGGCGCTCCGTCCCGCAGAAATTGGGTCCCGGAAATAATCACTTTATCTCCGGGCTTGATTCCATCCCGAACCTCGTAATTGTTGCCTACGGTTTCACCAACGGTCAGTGGCCTCTGCTTGGCTAGGAAGCCACCGCCGCTCTGCGGCTCTGCCACAAATGCGAAATACTGTCCTGCCAGGCGCGACACTGCCAGAATGGGAACCTCCGGACTCTGATGCGTTCCCCACACCACCCGCGCCCGGATGAACTGGGATTGCCGTAACGCATCATTCCCATTCGGGATGCGCGCTTTCACCAGCACAGTCTGCGTTGTGTTGTCGACTTGCGGAGAAATAAAGCTGACACGCGTATCAGCCAGCACCTTCCCGTTACTGTCCAAAACCTGCACCGGCAAATTCATCCTCAACTGCGACGACCGTTCGATCGGCACATACACATAAGCCTCAAGGGTTCCCGGCTGATCGACCGTCGTGAGCTGAGTTGTGGTCGTGACTCGATCGCCCACCCGCACCGGGATATCACCCACGATCCCAGTACGCAGCGCCGTTACTTTGTAGTAATGCAGTTGCACCTGCTGCTCGCTCACCTGCGCATCGAGCGCCTCCATCTGCGCTTGAGCGGCTTCAAACGTGGCCTTGGCTTGATCGAGATCCTGCTTGCTGACCACGCCTGCGGCAGAGAGCCCCTGACTGCGTTCATACTGTTGTTTGGCCCAATTCAACTGGGCCTGCTGCGCCGCCCGCGCGCTCTCCTGGCTCTTCACTGTGGCCTGTTGCTTTAACGGATCGATCTCCATCAACGCGGCGCCAGCCGACACCTTATCGCCCGAATGCACGAAGATCTGGGTGATCTGGCCCTCGACCTGGGGCATAATCACTGCCGAATCGCGCGACTTCAAAGTCGCCACGTATTCCGAGGCGTCGTTCACGGGCTGGGCCTTGGCTTCCATGACTTTCACAGGCATGGCCTGCATCCCGGCAGCCTGCGGATTCTGCGACTGGTTCTTGGAACAGGCAAGGGTCGCTGCAAAGGCAAGGTAGAGCAGGCTGTTGATCACGATTTGGTGAAGCTTGTTCTCCATGGCTGATACCATTTCTTCGTCACTCGCGATGTGCGAACCTCTTCCAGGTCAGGGCTTCAAGGTTCCGGATGCCGACCGAATACCCGTTCAGGTCTATCGTAATCTTCGCCGCCGGTGTCACCGTTGTGGGAGCCGGGCCATTGGCCGCGCTGGTGTTTTTATCAATCACCAACAGGTTGGCACTCGAAAAATTGCCAAGTGCAGACACGTCGACGGTCACGCTGAATGGGACGCCTGGTCCGTTGTTGTCGGTTGCTGGGCTGTTTACCGCATGATTTGCCACCATTACAACCGCGGCCAGTTTTAAGAATTTCATGACGGGGCATTGTATCCCGAAAATCGATTTTTCTCCGTGATCTCAAACCCTTGCCGAGGCTCGCGTAATTAGCACAAGAGTCGACCACCACCTCCCGGCTTCTTGGCACAGGGTCGAGCTTCGCTCGACGGACAGCCGAGGGCGGCTGTCCCCACAAAAACCAGAACTTTACTTCCCAATCATCTTGCCTAGAATTTCTTTTACGATCTTCGCCGCTACCGTTGCGGTCATGTCCGCCGGGTCGCGCACGGGGTTGTACTCGACGACATCGGCACCGACGATGTCCTCCTCAATCGCATGCAAGTGACTGATCGCCTCGCGCACCGACATCCCGCCAGGCTCGCGATGCGAAACCCCCGGTGCAAAGGCCGGATCCAGTACGTCAATATCGAAAGAAACGTAGATTGGCCCGGCAGCTTTCAATTTCCCGTAAGCCGGAAGCCCCCGCATCTCAACCACCTCCACACCGAATCTTCGGGCCTGCTCCCGCTGATGGCCATTCATGGTGCGAATCCCAACTTGCACCAGCCGTTTTGCCAGTCCGGACTCCATAATCCGCGCAAAAGGACAGGCATGCGACAACCGGTTTCCTTCGAACTCGTCATACAAGTCCGGATGCGCGTCGAAGTGGAAAATCGTCAGCTCCGGGTACTTCTGCGCCAACACTTTCACGATCGGATAGGTAATCGAATGATCCCCACCCAGCGAAACGGGCCTGCGCCCCTCAGCGAGCATCTTGCCGATACCTGACTCGATGACTTCAAATGCGTTGTTCTCTGAAAACGCCAGATCGCCCGCGTCGTCAAAAGCACCCACCGCCCCAACGTCTACACCTGATTCGGTCCACTCATTGGAAGCATCGCAGTGGATGGCCTCGCGAATCTTTGGCGGACCATCTCCTGCACCTCGCAGATACGACGACTGCCCGTCGAACGGGATGCCCAACAGCGTCGGGATACCAATCCGGCTTCCGGTTGTTCTTTCGGTCATCCCATTGCCTGCCCGCTTCCCTGCCCCCGATTTGCCCGGTTGCGCCTGGCGTCCTGTGGAAGTTCTTTAATCAACTTTTCACACTCGTCATGGCACTCCTAGATATTTCATGCGCATACTGCCCACTCCGATCCTGACCGCCTGACTAGCCTGTGGATTTATTTTCACTTGCTGTTCACCTCGACCTTCCGCAATGCCAGCTGCCTTCGCCTGATCAGCTTGTCTCTCAGGAGGAGACTTCATGACTAGATCAGCCATCCTGACCTCGGTCAGGCAACACTTAACGGTTGGCGCCAGCCTGGTAGCGCTCATGGCCAACCTCGGAGCGCCGCTTCCAGCCGCAGCACAGGACGGCCACCGGCATTCGACGGCGACTCCGATCAAGCACGTGATCGTGATTATCGGAGAAAACCGCACCTTCGATCACGTTTTCGCCACCTACAAACCGCGCCGCCACGAGGGCATATCGAACCTGCTATCCAAAGGCATCGTGAATGAAGATGGAACTCCAGGCCCCAACTTTTCTCTGGCCAGCCAGTCTACAGCCAGCGATACCAGCGTGTACGAGTTGAATCCCACCGGCAATACGCCGTATGCGGTGCTGCCTCCGGTGCTTGCAGGCGGATACTCGACTGCGCCGTTTCCCGATGGCTACTGCCATGCAATTTGAGAATGGCTTGCTTCCCGAAGATTACGTCCTGCTGACCACAGGCGGCACCGGACTGTCTCACGGTGCACTCGACACCCGCATCCCCAACGCCGCGAACCTGCCCAATGGCCCGTTCCAGTTGACCTCGTCGACCCATCCCTATGACACGTATGACAACAGCCCCGTGCACCGCTTCTACCAGATGTGGCAGCTTTTCCCGAACCCGCTCGCCAGCGAGGGAAATCCCTACGTCCCACTGAACAGCCCCGCCATCAGCGACATGATGGACGTGTTCAACTTCCACCACGATTGATGAAGCTGGCCGGGATTGACAGAGGCCCCGCTTCTCGCGCGTTTTGCGCATGAGGAGTGGGGCCTTTGACTTAGTGGTTCAAACCCTGAGCCCTATGCCCGTTGAAGCTTTTGGGTTTCGCCCGCATCCTTTATCCTAGAACCAGCACTCTTATGACCCCGAAAACTAAGACATCCGGCGAGGTCGTTGATCGCGCCTCGACCAATGGTTCCAACCCGGAACGCGAACGCGTTTTCAATGCCTACCGCCAGTGGGGATACCTCGAAGGCGACCTGGACCCTCTCGGCTTTCTCCGCCCACGCCCCACGCCCGAACTCGAACGCGAAGGCGAGTACGCCCGCGAGGCGCGCGCCATCTACTCCAGCACGATCGGGGTTGAGATCAACCACATATACTCTCCCGAGCGGCGGCAGTGGATCTACGAGCGTATGGAATCCGAACCGCCCGCCGAGGATCAGGCCCGCATTCTCGATTTGCTCATCCGCGCCGACATCTTCGAGCAAGTGATGCAGCAGCGGTATCTCGGAAGCAAACGCTTCTCGCTCGAAGGCACCACTGCGCTCATCCCGCTAGTCGACGAGGTTCTGGATTCCGCATCACACCTGGGCGCGGTCGAGCTAGTCATGGGTATGAGCCACCGCGGCCGGCTCAACGTGATTGCGCACGTTGCCAAACGCCCGCCGCAAGAAATCTTCGCTGGATTTGAGGATGTCGACCCGCGCAGTGTCCTCGGCTCTGGAGACGTGAAGTACCACATGGGCGCCACCGGCGAATACGTCACCCGAAGCGGCGGAAAGGCTCACATTCACCTTGTATCCAATCCAAGCCACCTGGAAGCCGTCGACCCCGTAACGGTAGGACGCACGCGCGCCAAGCAGGACCGCACCGGCGAAGGCGGACGCGAGAAATACCTTCCGCTGCTGGTGCACGGCGATGCCGCGTTCGCCGGCCAGGGAGTTCTCGCCGAGACCATGAACTACGCCGACTTGCCGGGATACACCGTGGGCGGCACGATTCACGTCGTGGTCAACAATCTTCTCGGCTTCACCACGAGTTACACCGAAGAACATTCGACGCGCTTCGCGGCCTGCATCGCGCGGCGCCAGTCGATCCCGATCTTCCACGTCAACGCCGAAGATGTCGATGCCGTCGTCCGCGTCGCCCGCCTGGCTACCGAATACCGCTATCAGTTCGGCACTGACGTTGTGATTGATCTCATCGGCTACCGCCGGCATGGTCATAGTGAGGTGGACGACCCGACCATCACCCAGCCTCTGCTTTACAAAAAGATTAAAGATCACCCGCCACTGTGGCAGATTTATGCGGATGATATCGGCGATGCGGAGGCGCAGGCAAAAGCGGACGCCATCCGCGCCGAGTTTGAGGCGGCACAGAAAAAAGCCGGCAGCATCAAGCACAAACCGCTTCTGCGCGAACTCCCCAAGTATTGGGGTAAGTACTTCGGAGGCCTCCATCGCGACGAGTATGAAGTCGAGACCGGACTCCCTTCCGAAGAGTTGGCGGAACTCACCAACCGTCTCACGACGTATCCCGAAAGTTTTCACATCCACCCGAAAGTGAAAAAGCTGCTAGAGCAGCGCGCCGAGATGGGGGTCGGTAAACGCCCAGTGGACTACGGGATGGCGGAAGCTCTCGCCTTTGCAAGCCTGGTGAAATCCGGCACCCACGTTCGTATGTCAGGACAGGATTCCCGCCGCGGTACTTTCAACCAGCGCCACTCGGTACTCATCGACATCGAAAACGAAAACGAGTACGTTCCACTGGAAAACATCGCCGCTGACCAGGCTCGCTGTGAAATCTACAACTCGACGCTTTCCGAGGCTGGCGTCCTCGGCTTCGAGTACGGATACAGCCGGGACTATCCCGAGTCTCTGGTTCTTTGGGAGGCCCAGTTCGGAGACTTCGTCAACGTCGCGCAAGCGATCATCGATCAGTTCATCAGCGCAGGAGAAGCCAAGTGGAATCTCCTTTCCGGTCTCGTGATGCTCCTCCCGCATGGCTACGAAGGACAGGGACCGGAACACTCAAGCGCACGAATCGAGCGCTTCATCCAGTTGGCGGCGAAACATAATATCCAGATTGCTCAACCCTCGAACGCGGCGCAGTATTTCCATCTTTTACGCCGGCAGGCATTGCGTCATTGGCGAAAGCCGCTGGTCGTGTTTACGCCAAAAAGTATGCTGCGCCACCCGGACGCCAGTTCTCCGATCGAGGATTTCACGCACAAGAGTTTCCAGAATGTCATTCCCGACACGACGGTCGGAGAAGCTGAACGCATCCTGATCTGCACCGGCAAAATCGGCCACGAACTACAGGCCGAACGGAAAAAGAGAAAAGACACGAGCACGGCGATCGTATTCCTCGAACAGCTCTACCCGTTCCCCGAACCGGAAGTGGTTGCCGAATTCGACCGCCACGGCAAAAATGCCGACATTGTCTGGGTGCAGGAAGAGCCCGCGAACATGGGAGCCCTGTTCAACATGCTCCCCCGCCTGAAACGCATCGCAGGAGACCGCCCAGTCCTGACGGTGAAGCGCAGCTCCAGCGCAAGCCCAGCAACGGGCAGTACAAAAGCGCACGAAGTCGAGCAGAAAACACTGCTGACACTGGCGTTCACGATCAAGTAAGCAAGACTCACGTAGCGACAGCCGCCTCGGCTGTCCGCCAAAGCGTAGCGAGGCCAGGTTTTATGTGGCGAGGCCCGCCCACGATGGACGGCGCTCAAAACAACCTTCCCCTCACCGGGCCGGCCGCTCCGTCACCGGCTTCCCACTACCTCCCGGCAACTTCGCCGCAGGCTCCCCCCTCAACAACTCCTCCAAGCTTCCGTAAGCATAAATCGTCGGCGCGTGATGGGCCATCAACCCGCCGGTATCCGCCGTGGGGCCATAGTTGCTGTGAATCTCCCGGCCCAGCATGCGAAGCATAGCCATCATCTGTCCGCGATGATGCGAGGTATGCGCAACCCTCCGCACCATGACCCACGCTCGCGAGCGTCCCACTTCAAAGAATTTGACCTCCTCTTCCCACCATCGTTCGTCTTTGGTTTGCAGCGCCGCCAGTCGCTTTCCGCTGTCTTCCACGTATCGCTCGATGAAGTCCGTCCGGGTCTCCTGCTTCGGCAACGGAGGCGCGCCCACATCGATCCCCAGCATGTTCCGAAACCACAAGTCTTCGCTCACGCACTGATGCACCATTTGCTCCAGTACGCTCCGCCCTCGCGGGTCGCCACTTCTGGGCCGGACAACCAGATCCTGATCCCCGAACTCGCTCCACACACTTACAACTTTGATCCGTTCTGTTGTGTATGTCTCAACCAGGAATGCATATCTCATGGGGATCGCCTCGCGTTTTCCTCCACTCCGGGCAGAGCAGAGAACAAGGTGACGCACTCGAGCACGATTTACAAGAGTGGAAACGGCATGGTCGGCGGCGAAAACTGTCGGCGGAAACTATCCCTTAGGCTCGCGCCGTCTCAAATAGTCGATGAACATCTGCTCGACCGGCTTGTCATAGGAGATGAGCACATGGCGGACGGGGCGTCCGCTCACGAAGTGGCAGACCTCTTCAGCAAGGTTCTTCGCGTGGTCTCCGGCGCGTTCCAGCGACTGCGTCATAAAAATCACCTGCAGGCTCGCCTGCCGATGAATATTTTCCGGATTCTCAATATGCCGCAGGAAGATGAGATTGCGCAGGCGGTCCATCTCTGCGTCGGCCCGCAAGACTTCCACTGCCGTGCTGACATCTCTCTTGGAGAACGCATCGCCGCAATCGGTGAGCATCTTCTCGAGTATCGTCGCCATCTGCGTAAGATCGCGGGTATCTTCCGAGTCGATCCGCCCGCTCACTGACTGGGCGCTGTTAGCGAAACTGAGCAGCAGATCGCCAATGCGCTCCAGACCGATCATGAACTTCATGCAGGCGAGCAGCTCCCGCGCTTCCGCGGGTCCGACCTCGGTGATGGCGGTGGTCACGCCATTGTCGATTTCCAGGTCAAGCGTATCGAGTTCCCGCTCGCGCTGGCGCAGAGAATTCAGCAGCACGCTGGATCCAGTCGCAATGCCTTCGGCTGCCGCGCCCGCGGCTTCTTTGGCCATGTGGCAGGCCTCGACCGTGCGGCGCACGATGTAATGATGAGCCGGTTCAGGATTCGGGCTCTTGACTGCTGTACTCATGGATATATCCGCCGGGCGAGAACGCGGGCGACGCGGTGCTCGCGTGAGACCATCGCCGTTACTCTGCCAATTCTGGGATCGGATCGCCAACGGCTAAGCATAAACGGTTTGATCCCGTCTGCGGTTAATAAGCTGTGAATTTTGCACCATTTTAGCGACTGCAGCGAATGGCCTCATCCAGGATCTCATCCAGGATCACGCCCTCAAAATCGCTTCCGTGCTATCCTGCGCCGTACATTTCCGTAAACGTTTACGGAGATCTTAGCCACTTCGGGAGACGAAAGTCGAATGAAACGCGCCCTCCATTTTTTCTTCTTACTCGCGAGCGGAATCGGCTTTCTGGCCATGACCCACGCCGACGCCCAGTGGACCCCGATGAACCCGGTCCGAAAGGTTCAGCAGGAAGCCGACGGCGTCGTGTTCACCATGGGAACTGGCACGTTGAAGGTGCAAGTCTGCTCGGACTCGATCATTCGAGTTCTGTATTCACCAACCGCAACGTTCCCCAAGAGAACCGACTTCGTGGTGATTAAAGACAGCTGGCCCACGGCGAAGTGGGAAATGCAGTCCGGAGATGACGTCACAATCTCCACTTCCCTGCTGAAGCTCACTGTCACTCGGAACGACGGGGCGATCGCATATGCCGAAGCGAACGGGCGTCCTCTGGTGCAGGAAGCCTCTCGCAGCATGCGGGCAGAAAAGGTGAACGGCGAAGACACCTACCGCGCCGAATCATTCATCAATGTGTACGGCTCGCACGAAGGACTCTATGGCCTGGGCCAACACCAATCCGGCGTGTGGAATTACCGTGGTGAGTCGGTCGACATCGTGCAGGACAACAGCAACATCTCTGTCCCGCTGATGGTTTCCAGCAAAGGCTACGGGATCTTCTGGAACAACATGTCTCGCAGCCGGTTCAACAACCGGTTCGCCAATTATCTATACATCAGCTCGGAAGTTGCCGACGTTATCGACTACTACTTTCTCTACGGACCCGACTTCGACAAAATCATCGCCGGATACCGCGAGCTGACCGGGCAGGCTCCCCTGTTCGGCAAATGGGCCTACGGATTCTGGCAGTGCAAGAACCGCTATAAATCGCAGGACGAAATCTTGGGAGTCGCGAAGAAGTATCGCGACCTGCACATCTCCGTCGACAACATCGTGCAGGACTGGTTCTGGTGGAACCGCAAGGGAGAATTCGTCTTCAACAAGAACTATCCCTACCCGAAAGCCATGATCGACCAGCTTCACAATGAGAATTTCCACCTCATGATTTCCATCTGGCCCTTCTTCGAGCCGGGATCGACGAACTACGATTACATGCACAGCAAGGGATGGTTCGTCGACAAGTTCAAGTATGCAAAACCGCCCTATCACACCGACGCGATGGCCGTTTACGATGCGACCAGCCCCGAAGCGCGCAACTATTACTGGGATCTCGTCAACAAGGGATTGTTCAGCATCGGCGCCGACGCCTGGTGGATGGATACGACCGAACCCGAAACCGAAGGCCAGGAAGAAAACATTCTGTTGCACCACAAACTCGCCGCCGGGAGCGGCGATCGTTATGTGAATGCCTATCCGCTGCTCGACACCGGAGCGGTGTATCAGGGACAGCGCAGCGCGTCGGACAAGAAGCGTGTTTACATTCTGTCCCGTTCCGCCTTTGCCGGCTCCCAACGCAACGCCGTGACCGCATGGTCGGGCGACATCAACTCCGATTGGTTCAGCTACCGCCGCCAGATTCCGGCCGGATTGAACTTCGCCGTTTCCGGGATTCCATACTGGACCACCGACATTGGCGGATTTGTATTCGGAAGCCCCGCTGATCCCGCGTTCCGCGAATTGTTTGTGCGCTGGTTCCAGTACGCAACATTCAATCCGATTCTGCGCGTTCACGGCACGCGCAATCCCGACGAGAATGAGCTATGGTCGTACGGCCCGGATGCGCAAAAGATCCTGGTAAACTTCGACCGCCTGCGCTATCGCATGCTGCCTTACATCTATTCGCTGGCGTGGAAGACGACCAGTGAGAGCTATACGCCGATGCGGCCGCTGGTCATGGATTTCCGCACTGATCCCCGCGCCGACAATATCGGCGATCAATTCATGTACGGGCCAGCATTCCTGGTGAATCCGGTGACCGAGCCCGCTTCCACGACGCGACCTGTCTATCTGCCCCAAGCCAAGTGGTACGACTTCTGGACAGGCGCCACCATCGAAGGCGGCCGGATAATCAACGCGATCACTCCCCTCGACGGCTTGCCTTTGTACGTGCGCGCTGGGTCGATTCTGCCGCTAGGGCCGGACGAAGAGTGGTCCACAGAAAAAGCTGCCGACCCGATCGAACTGCGCATCTATCCCGGCGCCGACGGCGACTTCACCCTCTACGAAGACGAGAACGACACCTACAACTACGAGAAGGGCACCTACGCTACGATTCCCTTCTCATGGGACGATTCCGCCCACACTCTCACCATCGGTGACCGCTCCGGCTCCTTCCCAGGCATGCTCGAAAACCGCACCTTTCGTATCGTCTTCGTAAGCGAAAACCACGGAACCGGTGGCGAGCTAACGCAAACCGCGGATAAAACCGCACACTACTCTGGCAAGAGAATAATTGTCACCCCATAGAAGTCCCACGTAGTACCAAGAGTGTAAGCGGCTGTAGCAGCCCAGCCCAGGCCGGCTGATTCGTGGGCTGGAATACGTTCGGCTCAAAATCTCTCCGGTTAACTTGTTTTCGCTAGATGCGTGCGGTAGGATGCCCCGAGACCTCCCTAACATGGTGCGCGCTTTTCTATGTAACTGACTTGTTTACTGTCCCATGGCCAAGAAAACGAAAACTGTAACTCACCAATTAGAGCCCTTACCGAAAGCTCCCTCCG
>DATMOO010000100.1:0-2667 GCA_035568275.1 Candidatus Sulfotelmatobacter sp. | reverse complement strand
CTCCCTGTGCGATTCCGACATGCATTCCTCTTTCGCCGAATTGAAAGCCAAGTACAACCTGACAGGGAAGGAATCGTACAACCTCGTCGAAGCCGGGCTGGATTCCCTGGATCTTGTTGTGTTCGTTCATGAGCTCAAAGAACTCCTCAAAGATAAAGGCGCCGAGATGCTGGCGAGGCAGGTAGATATTGGCGTGATTCAGCGTGTCGGCGTAGCCGAGCTGTTTGAACTAGCCGAAAAATTGAAGCGCGCGCCCGAAGAGGCGCTGGTTCATCTGCGTCATTCCCTTGAGGCTTTCCGTGAAGAGCAGCGCGCCGCTGAGAAGCAGATGATGAGCAACGACAGGAAGCTTATCTTCGAGCCTCCGGTGCCTATGCCATTGCCGGAGACACCGGTGCTAAATCAGGTGCTGCTCACTGGCGGGACCGGCTTCATTGGGCCATTCCTCATGAAAAGCGTGCTTGAACAGACACGGGCGAAGATCTATGTTCTCGTCAGGTCTTCCGACGAAAAGCAAGGTAAGCAAAGACTGAGGGACGCGATGGAGTCAATCGGACCCTGCGGGGTGGGTCTGATGGAGATGTTCGAAGCTCGGGTGATCCCCGTCTGCGGAGATCTCGGGCAGCCAAAGCTGGGCCTGACGCAGGACGAGTGGGATTTCTTCGCGAGTGAAATCGACACGGTCTTCCACAACGGTGCCACCGTAAACTACCTCTTCAACTACGACCTGATGCGTGACGCGAACGTGCTGGGAACCAATGAGGTCGTAAGACTGGCGTTCGAGGGAAGGCCCAAAGAATTCAATTACGTCTCGACTACCTTCGTGTTTGGCTGGGCGGTGAAATCAGTTCTGAATGAGACCGACCTGAACGAGAATATGGAGCTACTCGATTTTGGGTACAGCCAATCGAAATGGGTAGCCGAGCAGGTGGTTGTCGATGCGCGCAGCCGGGGACTTTCCACGCGGATTTTCCGGCCTGCTCTGGTGAGTCCTTCAGTGACGGGCGGAGGCAACAATTTCGATATTGCCGTTCGCTTGGTTGCCTTCATGGTGAATCACGGCATTGGCGTTGATACTCTCAACCAAGTCAGTTTTGTGCCCGCGGACATTGTGGCGAACAACATCGTTGCGATCTCTACCACTCGCGGTACAGCGAATAAGACTTACCATGTCACGAGGGACGATTATTCGAATATGATGGACATTACCGGGCTGATTACCAAAGCGACTGGCCGCCAGTTCGAAACATTCAGGCTTCCCGACTTCGTTCCCGAGTTGATCCGCAGATGCCGGAAGGAAGACCTTCTCTTTCCGCTGCTGGATTTTTTGGTGGGCTCTGTCGACAACATCTCGGCGATGGAGTTCAAGCGCTACGACAGTTCTTCTTATCAAAAAGCCCGCGATGCCTCGGTGTGGGGCAAAGCAGATCCGTCTCTGGAAGATACGGTTAACGGCATTCTGAAATTCATGTATCGCAAGGGGATCATTTCGGTCGCGGCTCGTAAGGTCAACGCGGTGTCGCCGAGCGATGGGCTTGTGGACTGGACAGACGCAATATCCGCTACTGCTTCTTAAACAAGAGCTTCTCCGTTAGCCGCTGGCCCGTTTCCAACGTGCCGGTGGTGGATAGTGTCATCTGCTGCCCTTCCGCGGAAACCACCGACCTATCTTTTTGGGTGACTTGATCGTCCCGCCGGTAGCTCGCATCCACGGTATGAGGATCCACAAGTTCAAGCGTCACGGTATCGTTGCGTGAGTTCTTCAGATCGTATTGCTTTCCGTCAAAACGGGCGTCATAGCTGAAGTCACCCAGAAAGCGGATCCCACCGCTTCCGTCCGTCTCGATCTTGAGCACCAAACCCTGCCGCAAACGAGTCTTGCTGAGATCTTGCGTCCATTCGCCTGCGAAGAGGTCCTTGGCGACCTTCGTACCTCCGCTTCGCGTCCATATGGTGATCTGGTCGGCGTGGCCCCGGGTCGCGGTCGTCGCCGTTAGCTCGTTCCCATCACCCGAAATTTTTTCGCGAACCGTTGCCACAACAGCTCCATCCTTTTTTTCCTTGACCTCCGCCTGCCTCTTATCGATCCTGCGCAGCTCGATTTGATTGAACGCAAGATTGCCTGATGCGGACGATTCGTGTCCGTTCCAATTTCCTGTGAAATCGAGATGAGTTTCGCCGGACATGACGACATGCACTCCGTCATGCAGAGGTGTTATGGAGAGCCGGTTCGGCGGATCCAGACTAGACTGCGCAGAGACGAGCGTCCACGAGCCGAGGCGCGGGTCTGCTACTCCAGGTTGCGTAGCGGCAAGCAGTCCGAGCAAAAGTAAGATACGAATGGATCCTCCTAATTTCAATGGGACAAGGGCAAAGTTTAGCAGATTCAGATAGGTCCGTACGTGAGTCGTGCACAAGTGTAATCTCGCGAACCTAAGCGCAAACGTACGAACTCATCCCGAATGGAGCACCTCTTTCGCCCCAATGGTTCTTAGACGCCACCGCAGAGTTTTGGTGACGACGATCTTGTCTGATATGACATATTTATAGCTATGGATGTGCGCCGCTTTTGGGTGTCAGGGATCGTCTTCGCAGCGACCATCGCACTTCTACCATTCTCTTTTCACGCGGAGCGCCGCCTGGAGACAGCGACGCGTGTCGAAGGGA
>DATMOO010000099.1:0-11455 GCA_035568275.1 Candidatus Sulfotelmatobacter sp. | reverse complement strand
AACAGGAAATCTGAAATCTACAATCCGCAATCGAAAATCAGCTATCAAACGCTCTGCGGCCCGCGTTTCCGTTGCTGCTGGCACTTGGTCATGATGGCGGAACGGAGCCGGCTGCGGAGGTCTTCAGGAAGTTCGTAGAGTTGAGAATCGCGGTAGATTTCAATGGTCTTCTTGGTTGTGTCGCAAACAACGTAGCAGTTGTGGCACCACGAAAGATGATTTTCCAACTCGCTTTTAGTTTTTTCGTCGAGGACGCCGTCCAGGTAACTGGTCAGCTCACTCAGGAACTCAGAGCATTTCACTGGTTGCCATCTCCACTCGCCACATCTTTGTCGTTTTTGACATCTTCACCTCTCGCACCGGTCTTGCCATCGCCCGGCTCGCGCCGCTGGAAGTAACGCGACAGCCTCTCGCGCAACTGCAGCCGTGCCCGCAACAGCCGAGATTTTACCGCAGGAACACTCAATTCGAGCGCCGCTGCTGTTTCCTCGGTCGAAAGCCCTTCTACATCTCTCAGCACAAAGACCGTCCGGAAGCCCGGAGGCAATCCCTGGATGGTCTTGCTTAAGATCTCGCGCAATTCCGCTTGCGTGTATTGCTGCTCCGGATTCGGGCTCCAGTCCGCGATCTCACGCGGCAGGGAGTCGTCTTCCGTCTTAATGTCTTCGTCGAGCGATACCGTGCGCTCGGGCTTGCGCCGGCGCAACTTCATCAACGCTTCGTTGACGGCAATCCGGACCAGCCACGTATAAAATTTCGACTGCTCCTGGAACTGCGCCAGATTTCCGTAGGCCTTCAGGAACGCTTCCTGCACCACGTCTTCCGCATCTTCCCGGTTTTGCGTGATGTGTTGCGCGATCCGGAAAACGTTGCGGTCGTAACGACGAACCAGCTCTTCGAAGGCTGAATCGTCGCCCCGCTTGGCCGCCTGAACGAGAGTTAATTCCTCGCTAACAGGCCCCGTCAGTTTGTTTTGGATGGCTCCCATGCTTCAGGCGATTCAGTATTTTCCGGTGAAATATGGTGCACTCGAAAGTAACCACTATTCTATCCGGTGGAGGGAAATCTGGCGAATCGGGTCACGGTCGGTGTGGGGGACGCCTTGGTCCGCCCCGCCGGCACGAACGAGGAGTGAAGGGTAGCGTTTCAGGAGCCAGGATGGTCGGTGCGTTTACAACAGCTCGTGGATGCGTCCCCGGAAACGTACTAGTTGACGAAGGCGTCCTGCTGCTTGGACACAAGAACTTGCTCTCTCTGAGGAAAGCATCTTGGGTTGTGTGTCGCGATCGCGCATTCGTTGGCCTCCTTGTAAGTCCGGAATGTGCCGTACTCATAGTGGGTGAGAAAATCATTTTCACCCGCCGGTAGCGATACCAGTTCTCGAACTACATAGGCGGTTTTCATGCTGCGATTCTCACTTGACTGAGTGTCTTGCGCAATACGACCGGCCAAGGAGAGCAGGGCAGGCTGTTGCCCTAATGTCTATGTCTGCGGCAACGTAGCCGAGTCTAGGGAAAACCCGTAAACCCTACCTACATGTGTCGGGAGCCTCTCTTGGATGAGGACGAACAGACGGCGCAAGATTGTGATAACGCCTTGTTTTCAACAGTTGATCTCGGGCTTACGGGGTTGATGTTCTATTGCACGCAAGCCGAGATCGTCATAGCACGGACTCAGCTGCCAGCTACCTCCACCCGAGTGTATCCAGCCGGTTCGTCGCGCCGATTCAATTCTCCTTCGGCGCCTCCCACAATTCAATTCGGTTTCCATCGGGATCCATGATCCACGCAAACCGTCCGTAATCTGCGTCCTCGCGATGCGGATCAATCTCGACTCCTGCCTTCTTCAACTCCTCCAGCAACCCGTCCAGATCATCCACACGATAGTTCACCATGAAGCCGGCTTTGCTCTCCCCGAAATACTTCGTGCTTCTCGGAAAGATCGACCAAGCCGTCGCCCCCTTTGCACCCGGCTCGCTTCCGTCCGGCGATTGCAACTCGCGCCACTCAAATGTGGCGCCCTGTCCGTGGGGCTCTCGCTTAATGCCAAGATGCTTCTCATACCAGTCATACAAATGCTCCGGACTCTCAGACTGAAAAAAGATTCCGCCAATGCCTGTTACGCGTTTCATGGTGAGTCTCCCCGCCTAGTGTTTTTTCAACGTCGAATAGTAGAACCCACCTGCTGGGATCACGCAACTGCGGAGCTTCAAGGATCGCGGAATGCAGGCAAGGTTTGTGCCGTTTCCGATCTGGCGTTAATCATCCTCGCCGCGCTGGACGCGTCCTTCGCCCACGACGGAACTTGGATGTTCAGAAGATTCACAACGCGGGCTTCGATGTGTGCTGCGTGGAGACGCGCGACATCCGTTAGCAGCGCCGTCTGGCTATTCGCGATTGACTGGTCACACCGTCGGGGATTTTTCCACAGCGAGTCGTTGGTGAACAATCGCCATTACACTTCTATGAGAAGGTCATAAAAGTCAAGGCCGACGTGGCGGCCCTCCACATTTTTTTTTCCTCCGACATCAACGATGCTGCGTTGGGTGGCGTGAACTTCATCTCCTTATTCTCCCTTGCTGCTTTCCGCACGCTCGTCAGCCCTTGGGACACGCCCTTCCCGCACTCCGCAGCCCGGGCGGTTTCCCTTAAGCTGCGGCGGAGAACATGTGCCCAGTAGTTGGAGCGAGGCTGGGGGTAGCGAGGGAGTAAGAAAGCCTGGGATTCCGGGACAGGAGTTACTCGCCGCGACGGCGCAACGCCTCGGTGGAGAGCGCGTAGCTCAACCATACGCGCCACGATACGCCGCGTTTCCTCATCCACTGGCAGCTCTGCGTCGGGTACGTGTTAGGTTGACCAGCGCTCAGAACCCCTCAATGAGCGATGTGGCCTGATAGCAACAATCAGGGAGTAAAGATTTGTAAATTCTCGCCCACTTTTTCTTGTGGCGCGATCCCTCTTGAGATGCGTCGGGCAACTATAGCCGCACGCCGACAATCTGACTGCTAGGAGCCTTACGCTGCACTGGCCGACCTCCAAGAATGACAACTTTCACTCTCATTGCCCAACAACCTCGCCCGAAGCCTAGCGGCACTGCTCAGCCTCGTTGCATATTCCGGGCGGTGCTCATGATCGCGCTCCTGGCGCAAACTGGAGTTTGGGGTCAATCGACCACGATCTCCGTCGATGTGAAGGTCGTAAACCTTCCGGTCACGGTTCGTGACAAGCACGGCCAAATCGTTCGCGACCTGACGAAAGACGATTTCATTCTCGAAGAGGATAGCCGTGCGCAGACCATCAAATATTTTGCGCAGGAGACCAACCTGCCGCTCACCTTGGGCTTATTGGTTGACACCAGCCTGAGCCAGCGCAATGTCCTGAACGAAGAGCGCACGGCCAGCAGGAGCTTCCTCGATCAGATGCTAACCGCCGACAAAGACCGGGCATTCCTGATTCACTTCGACCGCGAAGTCGAACTGCTCCAGGATCTGACTTCCTCCAAGGACAAGTTGCGAGCCGCGCTCGAATCCTTGAACGCGCCGTCGCTCAAGCGGGCTTCACAAGATGATCCCGACGATCGCACCGGATCGCACCACGGCGGTGGCACGTTGCTATACGACGCGATCTACCTTGCCTCAAACGAACTGATGAAAAAACAGCCAGGACGGAAGGCGGTCGTCATCCTCTCTGACGGTGTCGATCGGGGCAGCAAGGGATCGCTGGAGAGTGCCATCGAAGCAGCCCAGCGCACCGACACTCTGGTCTATTCGATTTTATTCACAGATCCGCACCATGACGGGGGGGGCGGCTATGATCACCAGGGTGGCGGGATGGGCCGCGGCACTGGCTGGCCGGGTGGCGGGGGAGGCGGTTGGCCAGGAGGAGGTCATGGCGGCCACCCTGGAGGAGGCAGGGGACGCGACCCGCAGGAAGCACATGTCGATGGCAAGAAAATTCTGCAGCGTATTTCGCGGGAAACTGGTGCGCACATGTTTGAAGTGTCGAAAACGGAGCCGATCGACAAGATCTACGCCAGTATCGCCGAGGAATTGAGGATGCAATACAGCCTGGGCTATACGCCGGTGAAAGTCGATGCGGGGGCCGAAGGCTATCACAAAATCACGCTCACCGCGAAGAAGAAGGATCTGAGTATCCAGACCCGGCAGGGGTATTACGCCGACCGCTGACGTCTTTCCCGCAGCAAGTCCCTGGCCGCGTTCGATATTGGCGATAAATTCCCTTACACTCGCTGACGCTGGACACTAGGCAACAATGCGCTAAGCGGCTTCCCGTTCTAGGAAGCAAAGCGAGGGCTGTAGGTCAAGTTTGTCTACTGCCGGCTTCACATTTAGGTGGAATGACGCTCGGTCTCCAGCCAGCTTCGGGCCAATCACGCTGGTCAACCTCTCAACAGTGGTGCTCAAGTCTTTGGCGTGCATCTGCTGCAATTCAACCGCAATTGTGACGTCGAACAACCCAGTTTTGCTTGGGTGAGACTGTTGTGCCTTATGCGCGAGCAAACTGCCCCCGAGCATCCGAGCAAGGCTCACGAGCGAGCGGCTTTTGCACGCGGGGCATTCGTCACCTCGACTGCAACTGATGACCTCGCAATCCAGGCAAAAGACTGCATTTAAGAGAGGGAGAACTCCTGCGCCCAGATGGTTCGTTGTTTCGGCGAACATATACACCAACTTCTGTCGCTGAGATGTGGGCAGCTACATTGAACAACAAAACTGGGTCATTCTCAATGTGTAAGCTGTCAAAGCTTCCAGTGGCTGAACCAACTCTAGCCCCAGGCAGGACCAGTTCGCAACCCGGCCTACGAACTAGGGAGCGCATTGCTCCTGCGCTGGACTGTTGAAATATCCCTATAACAGTCAAGATCTCCTCGGAAGGGCGAAGAGACGGCGCAAGCTTGTGACATGCCCTGCTTTCGACAACCATCGATTCCTCGACCGACGGTTATTTTGCTTAAGCTCAGAAAGCTTCTGCCGGCGCCTTTGTCTCTAATGCGCGACAACTGCAAGAACGCCAAAAACTGGACATTTGCTTTGTAGATCCCACTTCGAAAAGGCGCCCTCGGAATGCGCGCTCATCGATTATTGCGGACCTTCATCGTTCAGCAGGATGATACGGCAGTCGAGCCAGCCATGATTTTGGCAGTACTGGAGCGCGCGCTGGGTTGCCTCGTCGGCAGTGCTCGACTTGAGTTGCCAGGCACACCTGCCGGCCGGAGTCATGGCGAAGGCTTTCTGGCCGGGAGAGTCGAGATAATTGGAAAACGCCACCTGGACTGGTCCGCGGAGGTTTGAGTTGGCAAATACACGGTTGTGATGCCGTTGCTTCGAGACGCCTGGCTCATAGATGTCGATCGACACTAGCAGAACATTTGGCGCGTAAACCTTCATGGAACCCACGTGGCGGAGATTGCCTTTGACGTATTCGTACGTGGAGGTGTTGCCCGAGACTGCCAGATGGTGGACACCAAGGTCACATTCCCCTGAACTGCACTTGTCCCAGATGTGCGCTGCAAGGCCCTGCCCGTCGCGCATGACCTCGATTGTGTGGATGCCGCCAAACATTGGGATCACGTTGGTCCAGGTGCCAATCAGGCGATCATCGCCAACGCCCACGGGCGAGGCCGGTACCTTTTCGCGGTCGGCGGAGGGGATCGTCGGAGCAGCATACGGTTGCGGCTTCTTGGGGATGTATGCATTAGCAGTGAGCTTCGCTTGTTTAGGATTGGCGTCCGCATGGGTGAGGAGAGGTGTTGTTTTGGAATCCGTGTTCGCATCTGTTGCGGGACTGGTTTTAGTCGACGGGTTTATGGCGGGTTCAGTCGGAGCGGCAGCGTGGGAAGCGGGTTTGTCGCTCTGCTGATGCATCCACGCGCCGCCCAGAATTAGCGCTGTTCCAAACACTGCGGCGAGTATTCGCGAGCTCTTTCCGGCTTCGATATTGCCGAAAATACTCCCAATGAAGCCACCGATGTGACCGAAGAGTCCAACCGCCAGGAAGATTACGCCAGCCAAGATCAGAATGTTGGCGATGGGTGCGTCGGTAAGATGGTCCATACTTCCCTCCGAAACGGACGCCGTTCAAGGCCGGCCGAGCCGTCAGCGTTAAATCGTTAAGGGGAAGCTTTTTGCTTGGGGCAGTGTAGCGCGAGGTTACTGGCGGTGCAAGGATATACGTTGGCTGGCGTTACAAATCACTAACTCCGACGGCACCGATGAAATCTGCCAGCAAGCCGTAAGCAGGGGCGTATAGAACCGCGCGGTCGTCGAGCCATTGCAGTAATGCGCCGTTGCCATAGGTGGTATCCGCCGCCAGAGTCGGCAGTTGGTATTGTCCGAGTTGCGGTTCAGATGCAGGAGATTTCTGGCACCAATGGTGTCGTGTGTCCAAACTGCAGAGGGAATCTGGGGCCTTTCCTATATTGGCTAATCGAACCTCATGTCCAAACTAACGGGGATGAGCGACTGGCGTAAAATCGCGTCACTCATTGACGATACCTCGTGGCCAGCAACTTCATCCCAACGATAGTGGTGGGCCCAATAATTCCAGTCCGTAGGCGTGTTAAACCTGCGCATCGTTGAGATACTCACCATCCTTACGACGCTTTTCATTGTTCCGGAAGAACGCCTCCATCTGGTTGGCAGGCGCGAAAGCAATCAGCATTTTGCCTTGAGTGTCGCCAACAAATGCCCAAGCGTGAGGTATCTCACGCGGTCCGAGGATGGAATCGCCGGGTTTTAACTGGACACGCTCGGAGCCGATTTCGGCGATGTACTCGCCTTCGATGACGTAGAACCACTCATCCTCATTGTGGTGCAAATGGCGAGGCGGGCCACCCTTCTTGCTACTGGTGTGCTCCATGACAAAAAGACAGCCGCTGGTATCTTGTGTTAACACCTTGAAGGCTCGGCCAGTACTTCCTTGGGTTCTCGCTGCACTGGGCGCTGAGCTTTCGCCCGATTCGCTCTCTGTTCCTTCTTCATGGCAGACTTGCTATTCTTCTTCAAGGGTCGATCTCCTTATCCTTCGGAATTGCACTACGAGTGCTTTGATCACCGGTAGCTTAACGCGATCCGTGATCGGGGATCGACCTTCTCATCCCATCTCAAATCCCCCCGGGGCAGGGTTTGGCAGGCAATCGCCCGGTTACAGCAGTGAGTGCTTCAAGTTTCAGAAGCGAAACTCTGGCTAGCGCCGAAATGCGATGATGCAGTTTCCATCTTCATCCGAGCGAATAAGCAGGCTTCGTGAACAGCGCTGCCGTGCTCATCGACCTTGCAGGTCTCTAATGAAACTTCATGGCCGCAGACCCAGCAGTAATGTGTGGTCATCGCTGCTAAGAACTCTGATATATGCATTCCCGAGTCCAGCAATTGCATAAAATCAGCGGGAGTGATGCTGTGGCGTTGGGCTATTTCCAACAATTCAACGATCGCGCGTTCCACCATCTCCGGATTGGGTTCTGCGGGCTGTCGCAGATTATTTATCGTCACCTTCATAAGCATGATGCATCTTTTGTGAAGCAACGTTAGATCCATCAGATCTTCGGAGATTTTCGCTGGAATCGTGTACCGCGGTCTGTTCAAAACTGCACATTTTCGCTAATTGCCGATTTCAGTGGAATCGCCCGGTTACGACGGTGATGTTGCGAGAATGCGTAGTCTCGCATTTCATTGTCACTGACGGGCAAATGAATGGAAGTACCGCATCAGTATCCCTACCATCCGCGACTTTGGTCTATCCTCGAGCTTTTCGGCTGTGGCTTTCTGTGGATAGCTGGCGATTGGCTTCCGCGGGGACACATCCCTACGGGGTTCAGCCTTTGCTTTAGCCTCATTGGCCTCATTCCCATCGCGTTCGCATTCATTATCTGTGCCCGCCGGATTTGGGTTGAGCGCCACCTGGTGCTCGATAACGACAGCATGGTACTTCCCATAGGTCTGTTCGAGATGCGGACGGCAAAGATCGAGTACACAAGTGTCAGGCGCGTCTGGCGGCACTACCTTTACTACACATTTGTGCTCAAGCTGGCGACCGAAGAGCAGACCTTTAAGATTGTGCCCGCCTTTCTTCCGGGCAACGAGAGCTATCGCGCGTTGGAAGAGTTCCTTACCCGAAAGGCTCTCGAAAACACAACCGAGAAAAAGGCGGCAAGAAACTAGTTGGCGAAAAATCCCCGATTCCACTCATCCTCCGGCGCGACAGGCAGTTTGAGCTGTAGTCGCTTCGACCCTTCGAAAAAAGGCTTTGCGCTCCGCCCGGGTGTCAAGATGAACAATCTTGACATCTGGAATGGCCGTTGATCCTCAAGGGATTGCTATAGAATCGAACTTTGACGCCGGTGTACCCGGGCGAACAGGGTACTTCGGTACCCTGCTGCGGGCGTGAAAGTACTCCTATAATCTGCAATCAGGGCAGTGTCCTTTCGGTCGAAAAGGTAACGCTCGAGTCGTTGAGATAAAAATGGTTCTCTGAGCATGAGCAAGGAACTCCAAGAAATCGTTGAGCGTGCCGTAGCGCAGGCACTGGAACGGCAGCTCCCTAAGCTGCAAGCGGAGTTAGTCAAGTGCGTACTGGCGGAGCTTCCGCCTCCTGCTGCGGCTGCGGAAGGCAGGACTGCGGGTCCCATGCCCAGCGGCTTGGTACAAGCGGTTGCCGGTATTCATGCTGGAAGCACGCAAAAAGAAATCCTCAAAGCCCTGCTCGATGCGGGTACGTCCTACGCCTCTCGGGTCGCTCTGTTCGTCGTGAAGGGAGGAGCCGCCAGTGGATGGCAGGCTCGCGGCCTTGTTGAGGACGATCAGATCAAAGATTTTCCGCTCGATATGACGGCTGGCCCCGCGTCGCATGCCTATCAGAATCGCGTTGCGACTCCCGCCAATATCGCGGAGATGGATCGCCGCTTCGTGAAACAGTTTGGTGGTCCGTCGAACGAGCAGATCGTGATCCTGCCATTGGTGCTGAAAGACAAAGTCGCGGCGCTGCTCTATGCCGATGGCGGCACCGAGAACCTGCTCGACGCCGGTTCGCTCGAAGTGCTTGTGATGGCGACCAGCGCCTGGCTCGAAGTGGCCTCGCTGCGCAAGCAGGCGCAACAGAGGGAAACGGTTGAATCCATGCCCAGCATGGAGCGGCCAGCTCCGCCACCCGCGCCGGTGCAGGCAGTCAGCTCATTTTCAGATCCGTTCGCGGCTCATAGTCCGAAACATATTGCCAGAGCGCCTGAGCCCGAACCAGAACCGGCCGCAGAGGTGGTCGAAGTAGCTGCCGCCGCGGCATCGGCGAGCGCCGCCGCAGCGCCGGCCGCTGATCCATTCGCCGGATTGTCGGCGGTAGACGCGGACACGCATCGCAAAGCGCAGCGTTTCGCGCGGCTGCTGGTCGATGAGATCAAGCTCTACAATCAGGCGAAGGTCAATGAAGGCCGCCGCAACAAGGATTTGTACGATCGCCTGAAGGAAGACATCGATAAGAGCCGCACAACGTTTCAGAAGCGCTACGGCAGCACGGTGGCGGCAAGCGGTGATTATTTCCAGAAGGAAGTGGTTCGCAGCCTGGCAGAAGACGATTTCTCAGTGATGGGCGCGAACTTCAGGAAGTAGCAGTAAGAGATTTTCTTAGCGTTCTCTGGGATTTTCTCGGCGAACTCTGCGATCAGAAGCTTTAACCGCCGAGATCGCAAAGAGAATCCGCCGAGAACGCGGAGAAGACGGAACAGGTTCTGGTTGGCGCGTCTCCGCGCATCAAAGTACAAAGTGGTTCGAATGGGTCTCAAGCTGTGGTGGGTGCTGGCTCTGGCCGGCGTATGCGGGCTTTCGGGCAATGCGCACCCTGTTGCGCTGAAGCTTCCCCAGCAATCGACGAATCCTGTTGCGTCCGATTCTCCTGACAAGCAGTCTCCCACTGCACCCAAGACTCCACCGCCGAAAACCGAGCCGGATCAATCCGGAGCCAAGACTCCGCCGAAGAAATCCACGGGCAAGCCCGCCGCCAAGAAACCCGGCTCTTCCCGGGCGACCCCCGCAAAAAGGAAGAGAAGGCCGATTTCTCCTCGGGTGCGCCGCATTCGGCAGGCCTTCGTCGCCTCGACCACTTTGCGCCAGATGGCGCAGCAACTGATCCAAGACCGCACGCCTGCTGGTTATGCCGGGGTAGAAGCCTACGCTCGCGCTCACTCCAAAGAAGACGCCGGAGCGCTGGCCTGGCTCGTCGTGGGATACGCTCACTTCATCGACAAGGACTATGCCAAAGCCATCGAGCCACTGAACCGCGCCAAGCCCATGGCGGGCGATCTGGGCGACTACATCGCGTACTATCTCGGCACCTGTTATCTCCAGACCGGTCACCAGGCCGAAGGAATGGCAGCGCTGGCGAACTTCGGGACGACCTATCCCGATTCGTTGCTCATCCGCGATGCGCATCTTAGCTATGCGAACGCATTGCTGAGCGAAGGACGCGCCGCCGAAACCGCCGAACTTCTTGAGAAGGACCGGCTGCCCGCCCGCTCCGATATCGAACTCGCGATCGGCAAAGCCTACGCCGCATTAGGACAGAGCCCGAAAGCTTCCGAGGCGCTGGGGAATGTCTACTACAACATGCCGACTTCGGGGGAAGCCGACGCGGCTTACACGGAACTGAAGAAGCTTTCGATCGCTACCCAGCCGACGCCGGTGCAACGCAAGACGCGTGCTGACTTGCTGATGAAGGCGCGGCGTTATAGCGATGCGTCCGACGAGTATCGCGAGCTTGCCAGCCACGCTACGCCGGCGGATCGTCCGGCGGCGGAGCTGGCGCTGGCCGACGCCTTGCATCGCAGCGGTCGCAACCGCGAAGCCAAGGCCGAACTTTCAACGTTAGTTGGTGCGACGCCCGAGCAGAACGCGCAGCGCTTTTACATTCTCGGCGAGGTCGCGTGGGCCTCCGATCAGAACGAGCTGTTCTATCAACTGGTCGATGAGCTTCGACAGATGGCGCCTACGAGTTCGGGGCTCGAGTCGGCGCTGTTGTCGGTCGCGAATCTTCACCTCGTCCATCATGAATACGACCAGGCGCTCGATGCCTTCCGCGAGTTGCAGCAGCGCTTTCCGAAGGGATCCAAAGCTTCGTACGCTCACTGGAAGGCCGCGTGGCTAACGCTGCGCATGGGCCGAAACGACGAGGCCAAGAAGCTGTTTGAGGAACAGATCGCCGCTTACGCCGGGGGCAATGAGGCAAACGCAGCTCTTTACTGGCGTGCTCGGCTCGCCGAAGAAGATAACGATCCGGCGATGGCGCGCGCCTTTTATCAGAAGCTGTCCGACCGGTATCGCAACTACTATTACGCGGAGCTGGCGCGACAGAGGCTCAAGAAGCTTCCCGCAGGGACGGACCCGCCGGGAGAGTATCCCTTGCTCGACCGGATTCCACCGCTCGAACACGGGGAGAAGATCACGTTGGCG
>DATMOO010000098.1:0-2607 GCA_035568275.1 Candidatus Sulfotelmatobacter sp. | reverse complement strand
GGCTGCCGAACCCGAACTCGCCGTCTATCTGGGAAAAGATTTGGCTCCTGGCGCTGATCGGCAGACAATTATGAGCGCAATCGCAGGACTCGGCGCCGCCATCGAAGTCGCCGACGTGGATCACCCTTCCGACGATGTCGAGGGCACACTGGTCCGCAATATCTACCAGCGCCACCTAATTCTCGGCCCGTGCGAAGCAGCGCATGCGGGCGGCAACTTGTCTGGCCTCAACGCCCGCGTCTTGCGCAACGGCGCGGAAATAGCCAACACCTCCGACCTCGAGGCCTTGACCGGTGAACTCGTCACTATCGTCGGCCACGTCGCCAATCTTCTCGCCCATTTTGGAGAAACGCTTCGCGCCAGCCAGATCATCATCGCGGGCTCCATCACTCCGCCCATCTGGGTCGAACCCGGCGAAACCATCGGGTTTCATCTCGATCCGCTGCAGCCAATCTTCATAAATTTCGCCGCGGCTCCGTAACTTTTGCGGATCAGTCGAATCAAACGTGGCGCTCGCAACTTGCACGGCCAGATTGCCCGGCGTATAGTGCGTCGGAATCCAAAACTGATTGGACGAACAGGAATCCATGCTCACGGCTTTGAATAATTCGATCGCCAAGCGCGTTCTCCTCTTCGCGACCACGATTCTTTTCACGGCATCCTTTGCCGGGGCTGCTCAGAACAACGCAACGAAGACCGGCGCCTGGTCCGGCGTCCTCGTCACCAGCGCCTGCAACGCCGACGAAGCCTTCAACGAATCCCCCGAGTGCTTCAAGAACGTTCCGGGTGCAAAAATCGCCCTGTACGACGACACCAACCGCCTGATGTACTCGCTCGAACCGCAGGAGAAAGTCATCGCCCATCTCGGCGACACCGTAACCGTCCGCGGCACCCTCGACGAAGACACGATCAAGGTAGCGTCCACCGAGCCGATGTCCATCGGCCTCGCCGTCGGCCAGAAAGCTCCCAACTTTTCCGCCCGCGACGAATTCGGCCACACCCAAACGCTCGAATCCCTGAAAGGCCCGAACGGCACAGTCCTCCTCTTTTTCCGCTCCGCCGACTGGTGACCCTTCTGCAAAGGGCAGCTGGTCCAGCTGCAAAGCGCGTTCCCCCGATTCGAAAAGCAAGGCGTCAAATTCGCCGCCATCAGCTACGACTCCGAGGAAATCCTCAGATTCTTCGCCGATCGCCACAAAATCGAATATCCGATGCTCGCCGATCCGGATTCCAAAATCATCAAAGCCTACGGTGTCTTCAATCATGAAGCCACCGGGATGCAGAAAGGTTTTGCCCGCCCGGGATATTTCTTCATCGATACCAACGGCGTCATCAAGGAAAAATTCTTCGAAGCAAAATACCGCGAACGCCTCACCGGCAACAGCATCATCGCGAAACTCTTCCCCGAACTCGGCCAGGAAGTCACCGACACCGTGGACGCCCCGCACTTGAAGCTGGCATTGGAGCAATCCGACCGCACGGGTGTGCCGGGAACGCGCATCACCGTGTACACGGATGTGCAGTTGCCAGCGGATGTGCACGTTTACGCGCCCGGCACGCAAGGCTACAAGCCAGTAAAACTCGTAATGGACCCAATCCCTGATCTCGAGTTGAGCTCAGCCGTCTACCCCGCATCCAGAACTCTGTATCTGCCTGCGATCAAGGAAAAAGTGCCCGTCTACGAAGGCACCTTCCGCATCAGTCAGGATGTAAAAGTCAGCTCCAGCTCCCAATTCTGGGGCTCCCTCGGCAAAGACGGAAAAATCTTCACACTCACCGGCAAGCTCGAGTATCAAGCCTGCGACAAAACCATGTGCTACGTTCCCGCTTCAGTCCCGGTCAAGTGGCAACTCCAGGTCTTCCCGCTCGATCGCACCCGCGCCCCAATCGACATCCGCCACAAATAACCACGCGATGTTGACGATGGCGCAATCTGAAAAACCTTTAACCGCAAATTCCACAATTTGAATTAGTCTCTTCGAACCATGACTCCTAACCATCGTTTTTGGTTTGTCTGTTTTTTGCTCCTGGCCGTTTCAGGCTTGCCCTCCTGCGGAGCGAGCTCCGCCGATCAGCCGCTGTTTACTTCAAATCACGAGGCGCTTGCACTGGATGTGCCCAGTCAATTTCGATTCGTCGCGTTTGGGGATACGCGATTTCACGATCCCGCGGACACGGAAGCAGCGAATGCAGCTGTCAGGCAAACTCTCGTGAAGGCCATTGATGAAGAGAAGCCAGCCTTCGTATCCATCGGTGGCGACATTGTCTATTCTGGGGACAATCCGAAGGACTGGCGGGTTTGGGAAACGGAAACGGCCCTTTGGCAAGCGCATAAAATTGTCATTTACCCCGCGCTGGGAAATCACGATCTCCATGGAGACCAAAAAACAGCGCTGGGAAACTACTTTGCGCGTTTTCCGGCGATCAAAGAGAGCCGATTCTACTCCGCGCGGATCGGAAACTCCCTGCTATTGGTCCTGGATAGCGCGCTGGATGAACTCACCGGGCCGCAGGGAGAATGGCTGCACGGCCAAATCGACCATCTCGCTTCGAATTTTGATTTCGTGTTCTTGGTATTTCACCACCCTCCGTACACCAGTTCGTCCG
>DATMOO010000097.1:0-3018 GCA_035568275.1 Candidatus Sulfotelmatobacter sp. | reverse complement strand
AAGGATTCATCGTATATTTCAGTCAGATCGATGTCGAAAGGCGATCACCATGGAACTGCGGCATCTTCGATACTTCACTGCAGTTGTCCAATGGAAAGGCTATCGCGAAGCCTCCCGGCGGCTGCACGTTGCGCAGGCGGCCATCAGCCGGACAGTAGCAGACCTTGAGGATGAGCTTGGGCTGAAGCTATTCTCGCGAGCGAAACGCATTGCGCAACTCACACCTGAGGGCGAACTGTTTTACCCGGAAGCCATGCGCACGCTCGCGCAGGCGGAATCGGCCATCAATACGGCGAGACGGGCTGGCAAGGGTGAGATCGGAAAGTTATCGATTGGATTTCTTGGGTCAGCCACGTACGCCTTTCTTCCAGCACTTGTGTGCACGTTCAAGAAACAATATCCAGGCGTCAAGCTCGCGCTCCAGGAACTCTCGCCGCTCCAGCAGGAAGTCGCATTCGACAAGGGGGAGATCGACATCGGATTTACTCGAACTCTTACCGCTGAAAAAAGCAGGACGTTTTCGTCGCGGTGTTTGTATCGCGACCCACTGATGGCAGTTCTACCCCGTTCAAGGCAGGTGAAAACGAACCATGTACGCCTCTCGGACTTGAAGAAAGACGACTTCATTCTCTTTCATCGCGAGGGCGCTCCTCCACTCTTCGACACGATCACCCGGATATGCAACGAGGCCGGTTTCTCCCCCGCGGTTGAGAATCAACCGAACATGATGCAGACAGTGCTTTCGCTTGTGGAAGCGGAGCAGGGTGTCTCTATCGTTCCTGCGTGTGTCAGAAACCTTCGCTCGGACGGCGTGCGTTTCTACCGTTTGCAACCAGATGAAGTGAGGGTCGAACTTGTGACAGCCTGGAAGAAGGACACTCCATCGGCTACTCTTCGTGCCTTTCTCGATCTGATTGACGCAAAGGCCTCGCTGATTCGGAAGAAAGCCGAAATCCACTGACTGATCGCCGGAGACCTTATCCGCGATTACTTCGCGGCGGGTGGCAGGAGCCTTTGGTCGATCAGCGACTGCAGCCCGTTACGGAACGAGTCCTCGGTGTCCATCGTCCTTGTGAACCCAGCCTGGCGTAGCTTGATGGTGCTCACGAAGGCTCGAGGTCCTGCCGGGGCGCCGTAGGCGAACGCGAAGTCCGCGTGCTGATCCCCGTGGCCAACCAACTGCCGCAGGTTTCGCGAGCGAAGATCGTACTTCGCCGCGATCTGGTCCCAGACATCCTCGTTTTCCTCGAGATAGGCTGTCACGCTCGTTGGCGTGTCCGGTCCGGTTTCGGCACCCAGGGTTTCGGCCAGGACCGGCCACAAATTGCGCCACTCGAATACGTCGCCGTTAGTGATGTTGAACGCCTTGTTCGCCGCCTGGGGTGATTGCGCAGCCCAGACCATCACGTCCGCGACGAGGTCTGCATCGGCGGCTTCCCAGACGAACGACGGCCCGCCAGGAAAACTGAACGGTTCACCCTTCTCGCGGCGAATTGCCGCGTAGGCACCGATAGCAGGGAGAACATTCAACGCGCCTGGGGTGGGCCCGATGACGAGCTGAGGACGCAGTGCCGTGTAGTTGAAGCCGTGCTGGGCGCCCATAGCACTCACATAGTCTTGGTGGTCAAAGAAGAAGTTCGCGTGGTCCTTATGTGCATCACGTTCGCGGGCCGGGATGGGGATCGGGTGCAGGTGCACGCCGTAGACCTTCGTTCCCTGCAGGATACTGATGTGCTGGAAATTGGAGGCGGAGCGAACGATCGGTTCCACCACGTTGCGGAGCATGGCGTTGTTGGTCTCGATCTGTTCCTTGCTCGACCAGCCGGCGACTAGCTCCGGCTTTTCGTGTATAGCCGTGTAGGCGATGTGCGTGATGTCAGTCAGCTGCTCGAACGCCGAGCGGGCCGCTTTCTCGTCCCGCAGATCGACCGAAAGAAACTCAATTTCCCGGCCGCTGGGCAGCTTGGGCTTGCGTAGTGAGACGCCGACCACATTCCAGCCCGCGGAAAGAAACTTCTCGATCGCGGCAACACCCAGCAGTCCTGCGCCCGTGACGAGCACCTTGTTCGGCTTGACGACGTCTTTCTTTTTAGCAGTTGTGTTCATGATTCTATAGAACCTTAGCCCTTTCAAACGCTTTCTTGAATTTATCTAAACGAGACTGAAGACTTCCCACTGCCTACTCCTTTTCCCTTTCGGGACCGTAAGTGTTAGATTTGGGCCACGCCGCCATCGACGTAAAGCTCTGTGCCCGAGACATAGCTGGCCTCATCGGACGCGAGGAATGAGACAGCTTTTGCGATCTCATCCGGTTCTCCCAACCTGCCAAGCGGAACATTGTTCTCCATCTCTTTTTTCATCTTTGTGAGCGCTTCACCCTGCTGGAGGCTTTCCATGATCGGAGTATCGATATGACCGGGGCTCAGCACATTCACTCGGATACGACGGCTCCGCAAATCATTGGTCCAGGTGCGGGCAAACGAACGAACCGCCGCCTTCGTCGCGCTGTACACACTCATGGCGGGAAAACCTTTGATATCGGCAATCGATCCAGTCAGGATGATCGACCCGCCGTCCTTCATCAGAGGGAGCCCTTTCTGCACCGAGAAGAAGATCCCTTTCACATTTGCGTCGAAGTGAAGGTCAAAGAATCCCTCATCCACGGTGCCGAACGGAGCCAGTTTCGCCAAACCGGCATTTGCGAAAATAATGTCGATCGGGCGATGATACTTTTTCACCGCGTCATATAAACGGTCGAGGTCCGACAGGCTGGCAACGTCGCCTTGCACGGCCGTCACGTTCTTTCCAATTTCAGCGACGGCAGCATCGAGTGCGTCCTTACGACGGCCGGTAATGAAGACGTGATCCATCCCCTCTTGAACGAAGCGCTTCGCGGTAGCCAGGCCCATGCCGGTCGACCCTCCCGTAACCACCGCGATTTTCCCTGCAAACTTCTTTGACATAACCAGCTCCTTGTGTGGGCAATCGTTGTTGATTGGCTCTCAGCGCAATAGATGT
>DATMOO010000096.1:0-10575 GCA_035568275.1 Candidatus Sulfotelmatobacter sp. | reverse complement strand
GCCCTCGACGTAGGGGAATTCGATGCCGGCCCAGCGTCCCTGAGGCATCTGGCGGGGATCATAGTAGCTCTGGAAAGCGACGAACTGTGCTTTGGGGGTGGGTTCGGCGAGCTTCACGAGATTGCTGAAGGAAAAGCCGATCCAGGGAACCACAATGGACCAAGCTTCCACGCAGCGATGCCGGTAGATGCGCTCTTCGAGCGGGGCGAGTTTGAGGATATCGTCCATGGTGAACTTGCGGGGCTTGGCAACTTCGCCTTCGACGGAAACAGTCCAGTTCGATGTGTTGAAGTTTTTCGAATTTTTCGCGGGGTCGCTTTTGTCGGTGCCGAATTCGTAGAAATTGTTGTAGTGCGTGACGTCGTCGTACGAATTTTGTTTCTCCGTGGTGCTGAAAGGGCTCTTGGCAAGGCCGCTGAATTTTGTTCCAGCTAGGATGGTTTGGGCAGGAGAGGCCAATTCGAAAAGACTGCGACCGGCCATGGCCGTGACGCCAGCGATGCCCATGGCGCGGAGGAACTTGCGCCGATCTAGGTAGACCGACTTCGGGGTAACATCCGCGTGCGTCAAATCGGTGGCTTTGCGAATCAAACCTTGCTTCTCCGAACAAAGGTCGACGGTGCGGCTTCCGTACTATCCTAAGTACTCTTCTTTCTATTGGATGCGAAACCTAGCCGCCGTGCCGCCCCTCTATCCTAACCGGGCTGGGCTGACACCGTCGTGCCGTCTTAACCGTTTGAGTCGCAAAACGCAGAAAAGTTACAGGCAAGATGAAGCATCTGCCTCCCCAATTTCCGCCCGCGAGGATGGTGGTAGGCGCAGCCAAAGCCTTTCAATTCGGTTGAAATTCAGAAGCCATATTTGGCAATTACCGACTTTTCCTGCTTTACGATGAGAGCAAGAGCGTCTTGTGGCCGGAACTTGAGCGTCAGGGGCGCTTTGAAAGACGTTGAGTCGTGCAGTTTCACGCCGAAGGTTTTCAAGCCGTCCGAGATCGCACCCCTGTTGGGTAGCCGTGATTATCCCGAGAAATCCACGGCTACCCGAAACTTGAGCGCAGCAGATCGGCTAGTTCTGCTTCATGTTGTCATCATGCTTCATGTTATCGTCTTTTTTCATGTTGTCGTCCGTTTTCATGTTGTCTTTCTTCATCTTGTCTTTCTTCTTGCTCGCCTTCTTGTTTTTCTTCATCTCGTCTTTCTTCATGTCGTCGTGCTTCATCTGGTCCTGCTTCATTTGATCCTGCGACTGGTCCTGCTTCATGTTGTCGCCAGACTGAGCGAAAGTGGCGAGCGGAGCTGCCAACAGACACAACATCATCGTCCTGCAGAACATTTTCTTCATGATCGGTCTCCTTTTGATTTATGGATTGGAAAGAACGCACTTGGGCGTACGAGTGGGATGCTCCAGTCGGTAGAAAGTTACACGCCCGAGTTGTGAAATCTTCGGACAGACTCCTCTATCTATTTCCATCGAGTTGTCTGTGTAATTTCACTGTCAATAAATTGCCATCCACTACGGACACGAATGACTCACCAGTGTCTTTCGCACATTCTGAACGTTTTGCGGGAATAAGACGCAGCCTTTTTGATTATAAAGTGCGAGGCGAACCTTTCGGCGAACCAACACGGTTCCGAAAGAGCGCGCGGCGCTGTTGGATGCGATCTATCTTAGCCTTCACACAATCAGCCTGGCGCAGTACGAGAAGAAAGCATCACCGATCATCGCGGACGGCGGAGATAACCACAGCCGGCACACGGAAAGCGAGATTAAGAACTGCGATGATTAGCTGTTCGCGATCATACACAGGTTCGACACTATAGCCCGTGCCGGGCGCGATAATAGCGTTGCTCCACGCTCCAGCCAACATCGGGCGCAATTCGGATGCGCAGGTTCCGTTCACTATCAAGGTAATCGATTCGGAAGCGATCAATGCTTTCGCCTTGCCGGGCGGGTTCTTTTACGTGAACTCCGGAGTGATTCTGGCGTCGGATGAAGAAGTGTAACTGGCCGGTGTGATGGCGCATGACGTCGGCAACGTGGCGGCGTGCCACGCAGCTAACTTCCTATCAAGCCGTTGCATCTCACTCGAGGAGCTTCATTTTTTCTCCTGGAGACCCAGCTGTGGAAACCACAGAAACTCTAGACCTTGAAAAGGGTCCAATCACTAAGAAGCCATCTTACAGGTCCTGGGAGGCTCAGCGGTTTCTTCCAGGTGGGTCGCTCGGCTTTGCGATAGTCCAAGGCGTTTGTGCCACCGCGGTATTTGTCGGCGGGATAAGCACTGCTCTCGGGCTCTCTGCTGCTGCTGCCGCAACCGCCGCCGGGCCAGCAACCGGTTTACACGCCAACAGGTTCCGGATTCCAATGCTGGCTGTCGCCGGAGTGGGTGCATTCGTCAACCTTCTCCTTTTTTGGAACGCAGAACGTATGCGCAGGAATCCGGCTGCTCGCTGGCGAATGCGTCCTCTTACCCGAAAGGAGCGCTTCGAGAAATGGCTTCAGCTCGGTGCATCCGAACTTACCTTACTTCTGATCGCAGGGGAACTACTTGCCCATCCGCTCTTTCACCACGAACTGTAGCCACCGTTATAGGCTGGCTGCTCGGGTTTCTCAAGTTCGCTTTCAAGCCTCGCACGCAACCGCTCACTGAAACCGATCGGCAAAGTGAATGTGCGTTTATCTGCGATCAGATAAAGAATATTGTGAGTCGAATCCAGAATAGCTGCGCAATGGCGGCAGTGGGCCAGATGTTCTTCCACGCCGGCACGTACGGAAGGATCGAGGTCGCCGTCAAGGTAATTGGAGATTTCGCGCCACACGTGTTTGCAATCGAGCACCATAACTAGCCTTTCGTGTACTTCCTGCATTGCGCTCGTAAATCCGGCGCCACGATTTTCTGCATCATCAAACGCGCCCGAAATAGCCTTGTCTTCACCATCCCTATGCTGATACCGAGCAATTGAGCGGTCTCCTCGATACTCATGTCACGACAATCGCGTAAGATCAATACTTCGCGATACTTTTCCGGCAGCTCGTTTACCGCTCGACGTAAAGTTTCCCGCAGTTCTTTTCTCTCAAGGGATTCTGAAGGAATCTCGCGCCAGTCAGTCAGAACCGCCGGAGTGTAATCGCTATCACCATCATCCGCGAACCCTTCAAGCGAGATCTCGGAGCCCGCACGTGACCGGCGAAGCTTCATTCGCGCTTCATTCAACGTGATCTTAACCAGCCAACTACTGAACTTCGCCTCTCCCCGAAAGCTGCCAAGGGCCTTGTATGCCTTAAGGGCTGCTTCTTGCACAACCTCTTCAGCATCAGCCTCGCTCTTCAGAACTGAATAAGCGGTCAGGAAGACTGCCCGCTCGCATGGTTTTATCAAATCATAGAACAGATCCCGTTCGCCCGCTTTAATACGAGAGATCATCTCCGCTTCCGTGAGCGGCTGCGGGCTCGTCGTGGTCGACGACTGAGTCTCGTTGTAATTCAAGCGGCAACCCGCGAATTATAAGCCAAGTACCCAGTAACATGTTGGACCACGACCGGTTCTGCAATGGCCGCTCGTTCCGGTGTATTTGTGTTTGTGAGCCTTTCCATCTCCGCTCTTCCGTGATCTGTTCCCTAGTATTGTTTTGTCCCGACTACTTCTTGATGACTGTTGAGGGCAAAAGTTACGGGGCGCGGCGCGCTGTGGGGCGAATTCCGGTTGTTCGGCTGTGCTTCAAGATTGTGTCTGTGCGCGGCTTTTGGTGGTTGTTAACCATTCGAACGAAGTCATCACGCTCCGAAGGAGGCGGTGCGCACAAGACGCCCTGTAACTTTTCTCGCCGCCTCTCATCTGAATGGCAGAACTTAAGACTTGATGTATGGCCTTCTTAGGGAGGGTCTTGACGGTTCCCGATGTTTTCGGGAAAGAAGAGGAAATAAATATGAAGTTATCAACGATCTGCAAGAATCTGCTGCCTGAGCTGGCCCTGCTCCTGGCTACCAGCGCATTCGCGGCAAACAACGTTAACAAGGGTTCAGTCGAAGTGTTTGAGCCCCAAACCATCAGTGGACATCAACTGGCGCGGGGCGGTACAAACTTACCTGGGACGGAACCAGTTCCAGGATTGAGCTGATGATCTTGTCGCAGGGGAAGCTGATGGCGACCGTGCCCGCTCGCTTGATTGAACTGGGTCAAGCCCGCCGTGAGAACGCGACCGAGTCACAAAAGAACGATGATGGTAGCCAGTCTCTGACCCAGATCGATTTCGCCGGCAAGAAGTACGCGCTGGCTTTCGGCATGGAGTCGGCGGCAACTGACTCGACGCCTTAGGGTGGCAGCCAGTAAATAACACTTGGTCGCGCAATCGGCCATGGTGCAGTCTACCTCCGGCGCACACAACGGCTACGGCCCGTTGTTGCGCCTCGTGCCTATAGCGATTTTTAGGCCCAACGAGGCCCAGCCTATGGCAGGAATTGGCCAAGCGATGCCCATCAAGGCCGAGGAGTGCGGCACGGAATCCTCCAGTCTCGAGCACGGCAGCAGCGAACTAGCTGGCCAATCCATAGGACAACCCGAGCCACTGGTAGACGAAACTCGAAGGCTCGAAGTGGTTTTGCGAGGTCGCAGAGGCCTAAGTCGGGTTTCAGATCGCGCCTCTAGATTTAGTTAGGGACCACAGATTTGTGAATGCGGGAAGAGAGATCGACGTTTAATTTTCTAGGGATTCGCCGGTTGCATGAGGCGACGTGAATGCATCGTTCGTCGCTTTCGGCGATGGTTCCCAGAAAGAAGGAGACTATTAGAGCTCCATGTATCTGATGGTTTTTTCACGTAGGTTCGGGTCATCACCCGCGGGTTCGAAGGTTTTGCTTGTCTCGATTGCGATCATGCTCCTCTGCGGAGGTGTTCAGCTGCTGGCCCAGGACCAGCCCGCACCTGCTCCGAGTGTAAATACCCCGGCCCCCCCCAGCCGCGGGCGGACCGCAAGCAGATGTGGGGCCCTATGCTATTCCAAAAAAGAGAGATCAGCCTCCGCTCGCTCTACCGCCGGAAAAGCCAAGTAAGATCGAGGGCCTGCTCGACTACTCGATCCACGTAAATGTGCCTCTTGTGGAGATACCGGTTAGCGTCACAACCAAGGACGGACAGTTTATCTCCTCCTTGCAAAAGGATAACTTCCGCGTGTACGAGGACGGTGTCCCGCAGACAATCAGCAGTTTCGCTGTCTTTCAAGCGCCAATCACCGCCGTACTCTTGGTGGAGTTTGCATCAACCAATTATGCCTTCGTGATCGATGCTCTCCGAGCCTCTTATAGCTTTGCCAATACACTCAAGAAAGACGACTGGGTGGCAGTCGTCTCCTACGATATTAAGCCGCAAACTCTGCTGGATTTCACGCAGGATAAGGGAGCGATCTTCGGCGCCCTAAACCAGTTGCGCATACCTGGCTTTGCGGAGACCACCTTGTTCGATGCTCTCTATGACACGCTCGACCGAATGGATCGGGTTGAGGGGCATAAGTACATTATTCTGGTGAGTACCGGTTTCGACAGCTTCAGCAAGATTAACCTGGATCAGATCACGAAGAAGATCAGGTCCACGCATGACGTAACCATCTTCCCCATCAGCGTCGGACGGCTTGCACGAGAAAGATACGAGGCGACGGGGCGAGCGGCGCCGCATGGATTAGGCATTCCGATTTCGCGCATCGACTACCTCCAGGCTGATAACGAACTGCAAACCTTTGCTCGCTTGACTGGGCGGCCGCTTTTACCAGCCGCGCTTTGAGGCTGAATACCGGGAGGTCTTTCATGATATCGTCGGCGAAATCCGCAACCAGTACGAAATTTCCTTTCGGCCCACCAACTCTAAGCTGGATGGCAGTTATCGCAAGCTGAAAGTAGAAGTGGTAGCGCCGGATGGAGGGGCACTAAAAGTGCGCAACCAGAAGGGTAAGGATGTGAAGTTTCAGGTCATCGCCCGGGAAGGCTACACGGCGAAGAAGACTGTGGAATAGTTTAGCGAGACCATGAGCTTCGTTCGGGGGAGATTGTCTCAGGCAGGGGGTACCATTTAAAAGCGACCCGCCGATCATTCTATTGGTGCGGTGGAGTCTCGACTTTGCACTCACTGAGGGACCTCGCCCTTCGTAACTCACACCCCGATCGAGAACGATTCAGATGAGGCGACAGAGCCGATGGAGGATGGGCCCGATAGTCTGAATGTGTCTCCAAGGACTCGCCCGCATCTCATACGCTGGAGCAGACTTTCACCTCGGCAACTCAGTTGTCCCATGACTAGAACATGAAGCAGGCGGAACCATTGCATCTGCCGGCATCGTTGTTCGACCAAGAATGCGAGCGGAGTTCTGAGATTTTGAAGCAGGTTGGTGTATCCCAAGAAGCTGTGATTGCTGAGCTGCGAAGTAGCGAAGTAGCTGATGTAATCCGGAGGACAGCGCCAATGAGCATTATAGAGAACCAGCCAGTCTGACTTTTCGTGACCTGTCGATGCACGGAAAGATCTTGGAATGGACAGCCCATGAACTGCTAGGTCAGTCAGCGTTTTGCTTTCTCGAATTCCTTGGCCAGCATCTCCCTGACGCGGACGCTGAATCCGGCCGGCAATTCAAATCTTTGCTCGTCGGCCAGTAAGACAAGCACATTGTGCATGCTGTCCAGCAACACCGCGCACTTGCGGCACTGCTCCAGGTGGGTCTCAAGCAAGCGCCGCATGCTTGGAGATATGTCGTCATCGAGATAATTCGAGATCTCCCGGCGAACCTCTTCGCAACTCAGGGTGATCATGGCCGTGCCTTTCCTGATCCTGGGTGACTGGCCCATGAGCGCGACACAAAGTAATCGCGGACCATGAGTCGGGCCCGCAACAGTCGAGTCTTTACTGCCGGCACGCTTATTTCTAGTGCCGCCGAGGCCTCGGCAATGTTAAGCCCGTCGATGTCGCGCACGATCAGCACCTCCCGGTAGATCTCCGGAAGCGCCTCCAATGCCTCCTCAAGATGCGCCGCGAGTTCCTTTTGTGCGAGGGCTTCTACGGCGATCTCTCGCCACTCGGCGAGTTCAATCGGAGTATATTCATTCTCGTTATCGGCGGATTTTAGAAGCTCCAGAGACACCTCGCGTCTTTGTCGCAGACGCATCCGGGCTTCGTTGGCCACGATGCTCAGTAACCAACTAGAGAATCTCGCCTCCCCACGAAATGTACGCAAGCCTCTGAACCCCTTCAGGATCGCCTCTTGTGACACCTCTTCGGCGTCGGCCGCGGTCCGCAGAATCGCATATGCTGTGTAGTACACACGGCGCTCGATCGGTGCAATGAGTTCGCAATACCGTTCATGATTTCCAGCTAGGATCTCAGCGACGAGCGCTCGTTCCCCCTCGAGGACTCGATCATTTTCGGATTCCGTAATCAGGGTGTTCTGCATTCGCACACAGCCGCGCAATCCCACCGCCGGTGGGAATCTGAGAGTCGAGTCCGCTGGTAGGATTCACGACCTGTCGGAAAGTTTCAGGTTTCCGACGCGCACTTTTCGACGTGCAGATTTCTGAAAACGATCGTAACTTTATCGAATGTTATGGCATCAGATTCAGGTGCGAGGTGGGGTGTGCCTGTCAACGAAACTGATCTCATTTCACCAGTCGATGAAACTCAGAAATCATCCTCCCCCTCTTTGCTGCTCTCGAGTGCAGCTCTCGTGGGCAGCCTCGTAGAGGGCGCGTGTGCGATCCTTGTCGCCAGTGCATCCGCCAAGCTCTTTCTCGGACTCGGAGCTGTAGCGGGGGCGGTGAAGGCTTCGCGCTTGCATGCCGATATTGTGCGTATCCCAGTCTTACTCGTTTCGGCTGCCGCCGCGCTGATTACGCTGTTGGTCTTGTGGAACGCCTGGCACGCCCGGAACCGGTCTGCCGCTCGCTGGCGAAAGAGGCCGATGACGTTGCGCGAAAAATTCAGCTTTGCCGTTACCCTCTTGGCTTCCGTCATGACACTAGCTCTGGTGGTCGGCGAAGCGATCGAGCATCCGATCTTCCATATTCACTAGGAAATCTTCTCGCCGCAACCGGCTAAAAGTGGACAACCAATCCTCCCGAGACGACCAGATTATGCTGTTCTGTGCGCATGGAGCGGAACGCCTAAACTGGGGTTCTCTAACGTGTAGAAGTTCCCAAACTCGCCTCTGACGCCGATCGGCAACAGCAGTTTGAGCTGGGTACCGACCTCAGCGCCGAATTGCCCTGTCGCCGCGGTCCTATGCATCTCCGTGTTAGCTACTCCGCTTTGCAATACGCTACTTCCCTCGTACATGTCCGAAGCCGCGCGGATAGCCACGGCGACACGGGAGCGCGGCTGACAAACCGGACTCGCGACGGACGCGTCACAATTAACGTTGCGAGAGTGCCAAGCTCATTCTTCTCTTCTTTAGCAAAGCTAAGACAGCACATCCATAGCATCAACATTAGTAGAGGTTGAATTACCGCCCACCTCGCGAACAAGATCGCGCATAACTGGAGATGCTGATCGAGCCACTTAGTTACAGATCTCGGAAGCGCGAGTGCCTCGGAAACTTTTTCCCAAGTCTTGAATCATTCCGTCACGCCCGAAGTGGGCGAATCGCAAACGCAAAGAGAGATCCAACGAACAGGAACCTGATGATGCTACTGGCTTCGTGCGTTCTGGCGAGTTCCATCAGCGTTTTCGCTCAGGACGCCACGAAGCAAGATGGCGTGCAAAAAGAGGAACAAAACAAAATGAGATGAAGCAGGACTCCATGGGCAAGGACGAGATGAAACAGGATTCCATGGGGAACGACGCCATGAAGCACGATCAGATGACAGAAGGCAAGAAACAGAAGAAAGCCCACAAGTCCAAGAAGGAGAGCAAGAGGGCGCAATGGGCAAGAATGAGATGAAGCACGGCGACAACGTGAAACAGAGCGACAGCATGCAGAAAGACGAAATGCAGCACTGAGCTTGAATGACGTTTTAGCCTACCTGACCGCAACCCAAACCAAACCAAAACCCGAGTCTCAGAATCTCAGACCACAAACATCAAAGGAGAAGTGAATCGTGAAAGCAACTCATCGACAAGATAGAACAGCACTGGACAGTTCTCGCATACTAGCGATAAGCCCGTTCCTTGCACTCGCCGCAATTTTCTCTTTGGTGGTGTCGCCGGGGACCTCGCAAGCCCAGGTTTCCGTTAAGCGGCGGCTCTCGCCAGAGATCCTCGCAATGCACGCTCGCGCCAAGCGTCCTGCAGCTACGGCGCCGGCGACGAGCCTGGAACTTGCAGCGACTGCCACTGCACTAACGTCATCGAGTTTCAATTCTGAGCAGGGACCTGGTCCTGGCCCAATTGGTCCCGGCCCCGGGTGCAATTTGTTCCCAGCGCCCGCGTCCATAGGCACCACAGTCCCTCTATCGTACTTTGGACCGCCCCCTTCCGACACCAATCGTAGTTTGGTCGGGCCTGTTCAATTGCTGGATACCGGAGTGGTTGACGTCGCGCATGGGACCATTACCATACCGCTTTATTTAGGCCATCTGAAGGGAAGCGGAAAAAATGTATGGTACGTCTTGACCGATGTTGACGATCCCAATGTCGCTGCTGAGTTGGGCCTGAATTTTTCCGCCAAGCTTACTTTCGCGTCGCACTCAGCTAGAACGGGAAACCTCGATGCTAACGGAGATATCGTGTTTGACGCAGGCACTGTGAACTTTAAGCCTGAACGGAAGATTGTTCCTGGTCCTGCCGGTCACGAATTTCCTCCCACGTTTGCGACCCCGGGTGCCATTGGGGATGCGAACTATGGCCCACTCGTCCAAATCGTGAATGCCGGCAACGTGATTTACAACGCGCCCATGGTGGCTTTCGACGTGAACGCCAATCAGATCAGCTTCCCTAACGGTAATGTGGACTACACCAAAGTGCACGACCAGGTCGTGGCCATCGATCCGGTGAACATGACGGTAACTCTTAATCTCATTAACGGCTTCAGCTTCGGCCGCCCTGTTTGGTATCTCTCGATGGATACGAGCAACGCTCTAGGGGCTGCGATTGAACACAACACTCTCGCTCCGCTAATGCAAAAACTTCTGTTGGGTCACGATGACAGCTTCGCCAGCCCCGTCGAGCGTATCTTCATCAGCACCAATGGACCTGAATCGGGAGGCTGCAACAATCCACTGCGGCAAGGGCTGTCGGCAGATCTCGCCGACAGCTTTAGGCCAAACAACGTCTTGGGTGGAATCCCAACCATCGCGCTCGATTACAGCCCCTACTGGGATGCGCAATTGTTCGAATGGACCCAGGAGGCGATCGACCAAGGGTTCCGCGGACAGGTGCGCGAGGAGTTCCAGATTCTCACCTTTGTTCAAGACAAGTTGATCACTGGGCCAGGTGGAGCGGCGTTTGGGAGCTCGGGCTTCTCGATCAACTGCCCGATCGTCCAGCGTCTGGATTGAGAGCCGGCACGCTAACACTAAAGCGGCCCGCCATCTCAGACTTCGAAATGGCGGGCCTTTTCATACCGTAGCTTAGCCGGAATATTCCGCCGCCTCACGATTGGT
>DATMOO010000095.1:0-4024 GCA_035568275.1 Candidatus Sulfotelmatobacter sp. | reverse complement strand
CAGACAAAGCCGTTCGTGCCTTCGACCGCGGTTTCATAGCCATACCTTCCGAGGACCATAACCGTGGCGTCCTTGGCAATGGATGGCGGAGCCGCGCTCCGTGCCAAGGCGATCTCGTCATTGCGGTCCATGAGGTACTGATCGAGCGGGGCCATGCTGGTGGGATACGGATTTTTGGCGTCTGCTGCGCGTCCTGGCCGCGCCGCGCATAGTACCGCAACCAACACTAAAATCCTCAATGTGATTGTCTTGATCATCTTTCGGTTCATTGATTTTCCCCTTCGATACGGATTCCAATACACCCTCGAGACCTATGATGATGGAACCCCTTTGAATTGGTTTCCGGATTTCCACTCCCTGCTGGCTGGAGTGAAACTGCTGTCGCACTATTTCTCATGGAGACATTCCTACATAACCGGTGCAGCCGTTCCATCCGACCATTTGCCAACCGGAATCACGAACTCGGTGATGGGCTCCGGACCGCCCTGAAACTGCGGATTCAGCGTGACCGGCGAGTCGGGCAGATCCGCACCCCAGGAGGATTTGTCTGTCAGCGGAAAGTAGAACATCAGATGAGGTACATAGTGCCCAAGGGCATCATTAAGGTAGCCTGCCCGCGACATCATGTAACACATCGCGCCCGGCTCCGGTGTCTGGAGCTCTTTATTGTCGAATCCGGCCTTGATGCTGTCGATCATCTGAGCTTTCGACAGCCCAACTAATACCATCTCCGTCCGCTTGATCGTGAGAGGCAGAATCGATCGCGCGGCTGCCGGATTGAAGCAGAGCGGCACATGCACCTTGGGGTTCCAGAACTCTGCGGAGTTGAATGGGGACATCCATGATCGTTCCACCATACAAACGAAACCGTTCTTTCCTTCGATGGCGGTCTCATAGCCCCGCCACCCAAGGACCAGGATCTTTGCGTCGTCGGATATGGCTTCCGGGGCAGCGCTTCGTGCCATGGCGATCTCGGCGTTGCGATCCAGCATCAGGTATTGTTCGATCGAAGCCATGCTCGGATACGCTGTCGAGCGATCCTCATTCCGATTGCGGCTGGTAAGCGTTAATTTCAGTCCTACAGCCACGCAGACGATGACCAAGGCTCCGACCCAGACCCAGCGGCTCGTCATCACTCTGTTTTCCAGTCTCGGCGAGCTGACCTTTGCCGCTTCTCGCTTCTGGAGGCGCTCCCCAAGCACCGCGTTGATCTGCGAAGGTATGCCTACTTCTGGTGACTCAACTTCCCAGGCCATCAGTTCTTGGGAAACACCCCGAAAATCGGCAACAAGGGTCTGGCACTCCGAACACAGTTCCAGGTGCGACAAGGCCGCGGTGGCTTGGTCCGTGGGGAGTTCGCCGTCGAGATAAGCCATGAGTTCTTCCTGTTCGATCGGATGTCTGTTCGTGCTCATTGCATGCCTCGTCTTCCTGGGTGCGGCTGCGCGGTGCTCGCTCTCAGGGCAGGATTGGTTTTAGCCTCCGACTCTAGGTAACTTTTCAGTGCGAGACGCGATCGAAAAAGCCTGGAACGGACCGTATTTACCGGAATTCGCAACAGCTCCGCAATGTCGGAGTAACTCAGCTGTTCGTATTCGCGCAGCATCAAGATTTCGCGCTCCGGCGCATCCAGCTTCTCCATCGCTTGCCGGACCCAGAGCGCGCACTCGGGAGTTCCGTCAGTTTTAGGCTCCGGAGCGGACTGTCCTGATGTGCTCCCCGTCAAGAACTTGCGCCGTTCCGCAGCCAGCAGCTTCAACGCAATGCCATACAGATACGTTCGAACCAAGGCTCGTGGCTCATAACGGGAGGCTGCGCGAATCACCGCGAGGAAAGTTTCCTGGGCGAGATCCTCTGCCCGGTCGGGGTTGTTTAGCCGGCGCTCGAAGAAGCCGTACAGTGGCTTGCGATAGCGGGCAAACAGCTCCTCGAAGGCTGCGCGTGATCCACCCTGGAATTCGAGCATCAAGGCTTCGTCGCTAGTCATAGTCGGTGCATCAGCTCAATCCGCTCAATCCTTCTGCGCCATTTTTCACGTCGTTCATGCTTCTTTAATGTCACAAGAAAGCAAAAAGTTCCCGCCCCGTTCCATTCCTCTGTGTTTTGTGAATCTCATCAACATGATCTCCACCGGTCGGGACTGGGGCAAGAAAACTCAAACGCCGTCCGCTTGCGGAATACCGCATCGAGGGGCGACATCTCTTGGGACAGGTTATTCAGCGGACAGCCGCGCTGGAGGCCTTCCGGCTTCAGATGCGGACTGAACAATGCGGATCGAGGTGTCGATAGGATTCTTCGTGTTCTGCAACGGCCGCACCCACTTTTCGCGCGTAAGACTCGCGACGATCTCGTCCACTACCGCATACCCGGGGGCTTCTTTGTTATCGAGCTGGTAGTACGACGCGCCCTTCGTCACTCCTGCTGTGGCCAAAATGAAGTGCAGGTCAGCGCTTCGAAATCCTGAGCGGTGCATCTCCTGGAAGGCCGCCCGTAACAAGCGCCCTCGCGTGCGCTCCGGATCGCGCGGTGCAGCGCCGCTGCATCTCAGGCTGTTTCTGCCGGCTAATATAAGTACCAATATGCATGTTAAGACTGCAATTTTCGGAGGCCAATGTTCTTCCGGCTTTCGGAATCCCGAATCTCGGAGCATTGCCGGCGATTTCTACTGATATCCGTATGAATTGATTAGTGAGCTTGTTTCACTTTGTTTCTAGAATTGGTCAATTCGTCACTCTCTAGTCCCCGGAAACACGCACCTGAGCATTGGAACCTCACGTATTTTCCTCCAAAGACGGCCCTCGGCCTGCATTGTTCCAAATCAGCACTACGCGAACGCACCCAACGTTGTCAGCCAGTGACGGGGGGCGCCGGAGGGGCGAGCGCATGCCGCCCGTTTGAGCGCCGAGTGGTACCTGACGTAAATCTCGAGTCATCTCGGCACCACGACTTTAGCGGAGGAAAAGAGGAGATATGAGCACACATAAATGGTTGCGGAATTTCTGGATACCGTGGGTTACGACGATTGTTCTGGCTTGCTTCAGCAATGCAGTCGGTCAAGCGAGCTACAGAGTTACCGATTTGGGCACTGGAGCGAATGAGAATGGGGCTTGTGCCATGTCCGTCAATAATCAAGGCTGGACGGAGATCATGACTGCGAACAAGGTACCGGGGCAGCAGAATAGCATCCTAGGGCCACTTCTAAACGGTCGCGCCCTGATAGACGTCGACGGATTCAAGCTCGACCTCGGCACGCTCGGAGGACCGAACAGTTGGATGAACTGGGGCGAGATCAACGACTTCGGACAGATAGTAGGCGATTCCGAAACGGCTGTCCCAGACCCGAACGGCGAAGACATTTGCGGCTTCGGCACACACCTTACGTGTCGACCGTTTCTTTGGCAATTCCCCCACATGCGCGCCCTCCCGACGCTCGGCGGGAATAACGGGCAGGCGAGCGCGATCAATAACCGTGGACAAATCGTAGGATTTGCGGAAAACGGTACCGTGGACTCCACATGCCCGTCTAACTTTCCTAATAATCGGATTCAGCTGCCGGTGTTGTGGGAAAAAGACAACCAGGGGACATATAAAGCCCAAGCTCTTCCTACGGGTAGCGATCCAGACGGGTTCGCATTTTGGATCAACGATCAAGGCCAAGCCGTAGGCGACACGGGAACCTGCAGCAATGCGACAGTTCACGCCGTATCGTGGGAAAACGGCACTCTCTCCCTGCTTCCTGACTTCGGGACTGGCGCTATCGCCTGGGGCATTAACAACCAGGGCCAAATGGTTGGGACAGTCGTCAGTCCTGACGGCGCAACCCAATATGGCGCGCTTTGGCAGAACGGCGTACTCACAAACCTCGGCCTTCTGGCGGGAGATTTTGGCGGCGAAGCCAGCGGCATCAACGACCGGGGCCAAGTGGTGGGAAGCAACTGGGACTCCAACTTCAACTGGTCCCATGCCTTCATCTACCAGAACGGCGTGATGACCGATCTTAACACGCTGTTTCCTGCCAGTTCCA